>JBNKDB010000153.1:0-8702 GCA_050288045.1 Anaerolineales bacterium
ACCTGCCGGTGAAGAAGATCGCCCTGGGTACCGATGGCTGTTCGGTGCCGGTGTTTGCTGTACCTTTGTACAATGCTGCTTTGGCATTTGCACGCCTGGCCGATCCCTCCGGGTTATCAGGAAAACGTGCCCTGGCTTGCCGCACGATCACGGCGGCGATGATGGCCAATCCCGATATGGTCGCCGGCCCGGAGCGTTTCGACACTCGCCTGATGGAAGTCGGCAATGGGCATATCTTTTGTAAAGGTGGGGCAGAGGGTTACCAGGGCATCGGTGTGCTGCCTGGCAAGGATGGCACGCCTGCCCTGGGGATTGCTTTCAAGATTTCCGATGGGGATGCCAAATCGCGCGCTCGCCCGGCGGTAGCGATTGAGGTATTGCGCCAGTTAGGTGTGCTCTCCGGCGATGACCTGCACGCCCTGGCCGATTACGGCCCGCACAGCACGGTTTATAATTGGCGTAAACTGGTTGTTGGCGAAGGTTACCCGGTCTTTACCCTGGTGCTGGACGATGATACATCGTCCGGCAATTCCGTATCAAAGAATTAAACCGAATTTGTAACTCAAAAATAGTTTGAATTCTCCTAAAATAGGTGGTATATGGATCTCAAAGCGCGTGCGCTGGAAGTTTACCAGCGTTTACTCGATTTTTATGGTTACCCGGAATGGCGCAATCCATTGCCGCCCCTGGATGAGTTGGTGTCGACCATTCTTTCCCAGAACACGAATGACGTCAACCGGGATGTGGCTTTCGATGCCTTGAAGGCGAAATTCCCGAATTGGGAAGCGGTGCGCGATGCCGATCCGGAAGCGGTCAAAGATGCCATCCGCCCGGCCGGTTTAGCAAACCAGAAAGGGCCGCGCATCCAGACTGTTTTGAAGTTGATCACCGAGCAGCGCGGCGACTTGAACCTGGAATTCTTGCGAGATTATTCCCGTGAGCAAGCCCGCGATTGGCTGCTCCAATTCAAAGGCGTTGGCCCTAAGACGGCGGCCATCGTTTTGCAGTTCTCGCTGGACAAGCCCGCTTTCCCGGTGGATACACACGTACATCGCATTACGGGGCGCATCGGTTTGCGCCCGGAGAAAATGAACGCCGATAAGACCCACGAGTTGATGGAAGAGCTTTTACCGCCAGAAACTTATTACGCCGCCCACTTGAATATTATCCGCTTGGGCCGCGAGATTTGCCAGGCGCGCAGCCCCAAGTGCCCCGAATGTCCGCTGCAGGACATCTGCGAGTACCGGGCTGCCCACCCGGAGATTTGAGAATAGATTATGACCGTGAATCACGACCCCCAATCCAAGCCGAATTTTGACGAACTCACCAGCGCCTTGCGGGACATCTACGCTTCCGGCGCGGTGCCCGATGAATTGCAATCGACCATCCAGTTTGCATTGAATGAACTGGATACGCTCACTCAGGTCGAAGCCGAGAACGAAGAAGCGCAGCGCCTGGCCGCGCTATACAAGGTGTGCCAGATGTTGGGCACCTCGCTCGATCTGGTTGAAGTCCTCAACCAGGTCATGGATGCCGTGATTGGGCTGACCAACGCCGAACGCGGTTTCCTGATGTTGGTGGAAGAGGGCGGCACGCTCAACTTCCGCATCGGGCGCAATTTCGCTCAGGAAACCCTCGATCTCGATGATATGCAGGTCAGCCGCACGGTGATCGACACGGTGATTGGTTCCGGCGAAGGTGTGGTCTCCACCAATGCCCAGGATGACCCGCGTTTTTCAAAAACCGATTCGGTGGTTTCATTTTCACTGCGTTCGTTGATGTGCGCCCCGCTGAAAGCGCGCGACCAGGTGATTGGGGTCGTGTATGTCGATAACCGGGCGCGCGAAGGTATTTTTACCCCGGATGATCTCACCCTGCTGAATGCCTTTGCCTCGCAGGCCGCGATCGCAATTGATAATGCCCGGTTGTATACCCGCACCGATCAAGACCTGGCCGACCGTGTTTCCGAATTGGAAACGCTGACCCGCATGATGCAGGAACTCAATACCCCGCTGGAACTGGGAAGCGTGATCGGAATTACCTGCAATTGGGCCGCCAAGGCCACCCGGGCAGCCGGGAGTTGGATTGCCTTCCGTGATCCCGATACCGGTGGGCTGGCGGTGATGTGTGGTTCTCAAAAGGATGAATTCATTGCCAAAGATGATCCCCTTGTGGCTGGCGTGCTCTCGGCTGGAACCCCGCACGTATACGAGCCGCAGAACGGCAAACCAGCCCGACTGGTTGCCCCGATCCTGATCGAGAATCAGGTCGATGGCGTCCTGGTGGTCGAAGCGCCGGAGGTCTTCCCACAGAAAGCCTTACAGTTCCTCACCCGCCTGGCTAACCAGGCCGCGGTAGCGATCCAGAAAGCGCGCTTCTATGATGACATCCAGCGCGTCAATGATGAGAAATCTAAATTCGTGTCGGTCGTCACCCACGAGCTGCGTATCCCGATGACCTCGATCAAGGGCTACACCGACCTGCTGCGCCAGGGCGCGATGGGCGAAGTCTCCGAGCCGCAGAAGCAGTTCCTGGATGTGATCCGTAATAACGTCGAACGCATGTCGGCGCTGGTCTCCGACCTCTCGGACATCAACCGCATTGCCGGAGACCGGCTGGTATTGGAACCGGGCGTGGTTTTTGTGGGGGAACGCGTGAATGTGGCCCTCAAGGCGCTGCAACCCGCGCTGGATGCTAAGAGCCAGATGGCGACGGTTCAAATCCCCGCCGATCTGCCCCAGGCTTACGCCGACCCCAGCCGCGTGGAGCAGATCTTGAGCAACCTGATCAACAACGCCAGCCGCTACACCTTTGCCGAAGGACAGGTTACGATTGCGGCCGCCGTTGAAAACGGGTTCGTCAAAGTCAGCGTGACCGACAATGGCATCGGCATTAGCCCCGAAGACCAGACCAACATCTTCAACCAATTCTTCCGCTCCGAAGACCCCAACGTGCGCCAGGAAACCGGCTGGGGACTAGGGCTGCACGTCTCCCAGCGCCTCGCTGAGTTGATGGGCGGACAGATGGGCTTCGAGAGTGTCTTTGGGGAAGGCAGCACCTTCTGGTTCACGCTGCCAATCCAGCAACCGGCGGCATGAATTTCAGCAGTGAACGCGGGGTGGTTCTTGTTTTATTACAACATCTAGCGTCGTAAGTTTCCAGATTCTCCCGGTAATTCCCGGCGTGTAGGGGCGGACTGATGTCCGCCCGTTTTGCTTGGTGTTTTCGTCCAGTCGCCCCTACGCTAAATTATCTGTAGCGGCGGCCCTGGTAAAATCTTTGTTCAGGAACAACCTTAAAAATTCCAAACTTTGCACTTTTGATATGGAATTTTTTACTTATTTCTAATCTTTATCCGGTACACTTATAGATGCAGCAATTGATTTATTGACGATCAGGTTGCCAAAACCCACAAAATATTGATTTGAATAAATAATGTTTTCCCAAGCCGAAGTCCTCGTCCGCCCCGCAATTACCAAAGACCGCAGCCAGTTGGCGTCCTTGCTTCACTTCGAGACGTATGTCCATCGCCATTTGGACTGGCGCCCGCCTTTGGACTGGTTGGGTTACGAACCGTATGTGATCTTGGAACGCGGCGGAAGGATTACGGCTGCCCTGGCCTGCCCGCCGGACCCGCCCAGTGTGGCCTGGGTGCGCATGTTCGTTTCCTCGGCGGCGCTGCCACCGGAAGAAGCCTGGAACATGTTGTGGCCTGCTGCCCGGCACATGCTGGCCGAACAGGATGTGAAGAGTGTGGCCGCCATCCCGCTGCAAAGCTGGTTCCGGGAATTACTGGAAAACAGCGGCTTCGAACACGTCCACAACGTGGTCTTGCTGGTGTGGGATCGCGATCACGAGAAACACCCTAAACCGGCCGAGTTTGCTCACATCCGCCGCATGAAGCGTGTCGACCTGGATGCGGTTGCCGCTGTAGATGCCGCCTCCTTTGGCCCGATTTGGCGCAATTCGCGTGAGTTGCTGGAACTGGCCTACAAGCAGGCCTTGATCGCCACGGTGGCCGAGATCGAGGATCGCATCATCGGCTATCAGATTAGCACGCCCAGCCCGATTGGCGCCCACCTTGCCCGGCTGGCCGTGCACCCCGACGTTCAAGGGCAGGGGATCGGGTATGCCCTGGCGCGCAATTTGATTGAATATTGCAAAAACACGCGCAACTGCCAGGTTTCGGTAAATACCCAGCACAACAATACCAAATCATTGGCGCTCTACAATAAGGCTGGTTTTTCACGCACCGGTGAGAAATTCCCGGTTTTTGAATACGACTTTTCCAGCTAGCAAACTTTCTTAAAACTTCCCGGATCGAGATTACTTAACGATTATTAATTCGCTTGACTGGACAGCGAACTTTTATTATGAGAAAATGAGATAAATTACATCGACAAGGTGACATATGGATAAGAAGAGACAAACTGCAAGAATGGAAAGACGCCGCCAGGCACAACGTAAGAAACAAATTCGCAATTTGATCATTATCGCAGTAGGGGCGCTCATCGTTGTGGGCTTTCTGATCGTCCCGGGCCTGATTCCCTCCGAAGTGCGTGAACACCCCATGGCAGACAGGAATGCAATGGGGGATCCTAATGCCCCTGTGATGATGGAAGTGTTTTCAGATTTCCAATGCAGCCACTGTTACGATTTTTTCACAGATAAAGAAGAGATGCTTATTCAAGACTACATCGCTACAGGAGATCTTTATTATGTCTACAAATCATTTGGCACAGTGCAGGGTGCCCAATCTGGAGCGGCTGCCGAGGCTGCTTATTGCGCCGCCGACCAGGGCAAATTCTGGGAGTATCACGATACTTTATTCAATCACTATACAAGCCCAAATCGCTATAGCACAGGCAGTTTGATATCCTATGCCAAAGACCTCGACCTGGATACGGATGAGTTTAGTAATTGCTTCAATAGCCACAAATACGCCGAGCAGGTGCAGCAAGACTTGGCTGACGCATCCAATTATGGTGTCACCGGTACACCGGCTTTTGTGATCAATGGTGTATTGGCGATCCCCGGCAATGCTCCTTATGCCGATTTCCAGAACGCGATCGAAGCAGCCCTGGCAGCACAGTAAAAGCAGCATTTACGGCCAATTATTGGGGCGCACAACCCAATTGTGCGCCCCTTCACTTTTAAATTGCTTGGTTATACCCATTTAAAGAGGGGCTTTTGAACGAATTGAATCCGCAAGTTGAAAATTGTATAATGAATATGAAAATAACACCGCACAACGGTAAAACGTGTTCAGGAAAAATGGGAAGCCCAAGGAAACCGTTGTAAGCACTGAGACCGCTGGCTTTCTGTCGGTGGTTTTTTTGTCCCAAATTGAGACTGTAAGCGGAGGTTCAAGATGGCGAGCAAACGATGTGTGATTACGGCGGTAGTATTAGGCGCGCTGGTGTTGTATGTTTTGTTCTGGCCGGTGCCGATCCGGCCGGGTTTCTGGGAACCGCAGGAAATCCCGGCATTGAAAGGAAATTATCGATCCAATACGGCCCTCCAGGATGTGAATTACATTACCATGAAAGATGGTACTGGCCCGGAGGACGTGCTTTTTGATGCGCAAGGGCGCATATATGCCGGGCTGGCGGACGGGCGCATTGTGCGTTACTCCCTGGATGGGGAAGAAGTGGGCTTCTTTGCCGATACCGGCGGCCGCCCACTGGGGATGGAATTTGATGCCCAAGGCAATTTGATCGTGGCCGATGCCTACGAAGGATTGCTTTCCATTACTCCCGAAGGCGCGGTCAGCGTTTTAACAAATGAAGTGGATAGTGAGGTAATTGCATTTGCCGAGGGGGTGGCAATTGCTGCAGACGGCATGATCTACTTTACCGAAGCTTCGCACGTGCATAGCTACGATCATCTCGATCTTGAGGAACTCGAACACCGGCCCAATGGACGTCTTTTGGCGTATGATCCCGATACCGGCATCACGCATGTGATGGTTGCTGAGTTGTATTGTCCCAGCGGCGTGGTGGTCAGCCCAGACCAGACTTTCCTGCTGGTGGTGGAAAGCGGGAATTACAGCGTGCGCCGCATCGGCTTGAGCGGTGCCCACCGTGGGCTGAACGAAATCTTCATCGACAACCTGCCCGGCATTCCGCATGGCATTACCAGTAATGGGCAGGATACGTTCTGGCTGACGCTGATCGAAGGCCCAGAGGCGCGCCAGTTCCTTGACCAGATGTCGAGCGAGCCGTATGCCCGTGAGATTCTCGCCCGCCTGCCTAAATTCTTACGCCCAAGCCATACCAACGGCGGTTATGTATACGGCTTGGACATGGGCGGGAATGTGGTTCACAGCCTACAAGACCCCAGCGGTGTGGCCTATGCTGAGATCACTGCCGCAGTCGAGCACAATGGTACGTTGTATTTTGGCAGCCAGACCGAAGATGCGGTTGCCTACCTGGCTGTGCCGTAACTTCTAATTAACTTAATACCAAAAAGGCACAGCCCATCACTGGCGCTGTGCCTTTGTTTTTCTCGGTAATTAAAGTGAGTTTACCTTTGTGAAAAGTAGAATTCATAAAGGGGCACAGCTTTGTAAGCTATGCTTGCCCTGTGCCTTGGGCGAACGGCCGTTCGCCCCTACAAAAATTAGGGCGTTTTGTGTAACCTAAAGTAAATGTGTGGTGTAGGTCGTAAGTAGGTTTCCCCACCTTGGTCGAATTTAGATCCCCAACCAGACCAATATCGCAACGATCAGCGGGGCAATCACCAGCGCCGGGAGGAAATTCCCCACCCGGATTTGCTTGATCTCCAGCAGGCTGCTGATCGCCAGACCGACCAGCAAGATGCCGCCTACAGCAGTCATTTCGTTCATCATAGCCTCGCTGATCAGCGCCTGGGCCTGGAAGGCCAGCAGGCTCAACCCGCCCTGGTAGACCAGGATAATGAGCGTTGAGAACAGCACGCCTACGCCCAGCATGGATGCAAAGGCCAACGCCGCAAAGCCATCCAGCACCGATTTGATCGCCAGCAGGTTGTAATCGCCGGTCAGGCCGTCCTGGATCGAGCCCAAGATCGTCATTGGCCCGACGCAGAATACCAGTGACGCGGTCAGGAAGCCGCGGATGAAGCGGTTGCTGCTGCTGACCTCGCCATCGCCGCCCGCAAAACGGCTTTCCAGCCAGGCACCCAGTTGCTGTAGACGCCATTCGATGCGCCACCATTCCCCCAGGATGCCACCTACCAACAAACTGCCCAACACGATGATGGCGTTCTCGGTGGTCAGAAACATCTGGATACCGATGGCGGCAGTGAACAGCCCTAAACCGGCCACCACGGTCTGGCGGATGCGTTCGGGCAGGCGTGCCCCAAACAACAGCCCAAGCAGGCCACCGATCAACACGGTGGCAATATTTAAAATCGTTCCAGTCATATTAAAGGATCAGGCTTGCTGTGGAATCGTATTGGCGATTTCGCCTTGGGATAGGATAATTACGGTCGCGCCGGTTTCGGTGTTGATCTCCTGGCTCAATTCGGCCAGGAATTCAGGCGTGGTCAGGCCCTGTCCTTCAGATGAACTACCCAGGATGAGCGTATCGACCTGGTATTCATCGATGACTTCGCGGAGCACTTCCGAGAATACACCCCGGCGGACAATCGCTTCGGCTTCGAGACCGGCTTTTTGGGCGCGTTCCTGGACAATCGCCAGCACGAAATCCCCCATTTCGTCGATCTCTTTAGCAACCACGTCCAAAACCACTTGTGAGGCGGTGCGGTTCAGGAACTGGACATCGGAAACGTACAGGAAGATCAAGCGGGCATTTTGTTCTTTGGCAATCGCAATCACGCGATCCTGGTTAGGATAGCTGGCTTCGCCGCCGCGAGTAGGATGCAAGATGGTCGTCATAGTTCTGGCCTCACTATTCTGGTTGATAAGAAACGTTCCTGTACAGCGTAATCATAGTATAGCATTGCTCTTGTGGGAAGGGCTTAAATCCCAGCATTCAATGATTTTACTTGATGGCGGCTGGCCGGGAATGAGAGCCGCTTATCAATTTGGTTAGCTGCGGCCATAGTTTGAATTTTCGTGTTGATAAAAATGCGGGATTCTTTATAATAGAAGTAATCTGGATTTCATTACTGAGGATAGAGACAATGAAGACATGGTGGGCGATCCTTATCGGCGTAATTGGCGGCCTGTTGGGGGCGGGTCTGTTGCTTTTAATGAATAGTAACCCGCGTGGGGAGGCGGTCACCCTGGCCCCGCCGCCTACACCGTTGCCCCTGGTTGTGGATGTATCCGGGGCGGTGAATGTCCCAGGCGTATACGAATTGATGCGTGGCAGCCGGGTGGAAGACGCCATTGCGGCGGCCGGTGGATTGACAGAAGATGCTCAGGCAGACAGTATGAATCTGGCCGCTCCGCTGGCAGACGGCTTGCAGGTTTGGGTGCCGGGTGAAGGGGAAGAAGCTGTCCCACCGCCCGCGGCCATCACCGTAGATGAACCGCAAGCACAGGCGACCCCCGCACCATCTTTTCCGATTAACATCAATACCGCCACGGTTGTAGAATTACAGGTGCTGCCGGGCATTGGCGAGACCAAGGCACAGGCTATCGTTGCTTACCGTGAAGCCAACGGCGATTTTGCCAATATCGAAGATATCCAGAACGTGAGCGGGATCGGCCCGGGCACATTTGCCCAATTGAGTGACCTGATTACCGTAGCGCG
>JBNKDB010000154.1:0-7312 GCA_050288045.1 Anaerolineales bacterium
GCGGGCTTCTTCGTCGGTAATACCTTCCAGACAACGCTGCAATTCACGGCGGGAAAATCGTAATTGATCGACCAGAAAATGTGTCATCATTTCCTCCACAGAAAACGCTGCATCCCCATTATAGCGCGGATGGAAAGGAAAGGGCAGGATTCAAGATACAAAAAGCAGGATGTAGGATACAAATTAAAAATTACAGATTGCATGAGCACGTATCCAGCATTCCGAGCGCACAAACGTATCGTTTGCAAGAGGTATACCCCAGAATTATGTTTATGCTAACCACCTGTAACTGGTTAGCTCACCTATCGAATTTTTTCTTATCCTTCGTATTCCCTCGTTTCCTTTTAACTACACAAACTCCAAATCACTTCTTAATATTTTCTGAATACCTTTTATCTATACTCCTCAACAGAGGTAGGTAACTGACCATCTGTAGCGAAATGGCTATTTACGATCAGTTCCTCCGAAGGCCTTTTAAATAGGAGTTATTACTATGAAAAATTTTTTACCCAAGAAAAAAATCTGGTGGGTGGTAATCGTGATCGTGCTCATCAGTTTGGGAATCGGTGGATACTTCGCATACCAGAATTTCTGGGCACCGACCCCTGAAATCGCCGAAGAAGAAACCCTGCAAACTTCCGTTGCCCGCCGCGGCAGCCTGACGATCTACGCCAGCGCGGCGGGCGTGGTGATCGCCAACAAAGAGATCAGCCTGGGTTTTGATGAAAGTGGTACTGTCGACGAAATCCTGGTCAGCACTGGCGAGAAGGTCAAAGCAGGGCAGGTCTTGGCCCGCTTGCAAACCGAGAACACCGAAGAATCGATTGCTGTTGCCATCTCGAACGCCGAGATCGCCGTCATCAACGCCCAGGACGCCTTAGATGACATCTATGATTCATGGGATAAAGACGTGGCGCTCGCCATGCAGACCGTTGCCAACGCCCAACAGGCGGTGGAAGATGCCGAAGTGGCTTTGAACCGTGCCAGCCTGACCGCCAGCCAGGCCACGATCGACACGGAATACGCCGACCTGCTGATTGCTCGCCAATCGCTTGAAAAGGCTCAGGAAAATTTCGAGGAGGTCCAACACCGTCCCACCGACAACCTCGAACGAGCGCAACGACTCAGCGCGCTTTCGTCTGCCCAGCAAAGTTACGATACCGCCGCCGCCAACTACAACGCCTCGCTCAGTACCGCGGATGAAACCGAAGTGGCGATTGCCCAAGCCGACCTGGCGCTGGCAAAAGCCGAACTGGCCGAAGCCCAACACGCCTACGAGCGTATCAAAGATGCCCCCGATCCCGAAGAGATTACTCTGGCCGAAGCCAACCTGGAAAACGCTGAACTGCAATTGGATCTGGCGAAAGAAGAACAGGTTTACGTTGACTTGGTAGCGCCCTTCGACGGCACCATCCTGGAGATTGACGCCATTGTAGGTGGCACGGTCGGTTCCTCCGCAATCATCGTCCTGGCCGACCTCTCCATCCCATTGTTGGAAATCTACCTAGACGAATCCGACCTGGACAAAATAGCGGTAGGTAATTCGGCCGAAGTGGTTTTCGATGCCCTGCCCGAACAAACTTTTACCGGCACCGTAGTAGAAGTCGAGCCTAGTCTGCAATCCGTCTCTAATGTTTCCACCGTGGTAGCGCGCGTAGAGTTGGATGCCGAATCGCTGGGAGACAACGAAAACCTGGTCGTAGGCCTGAACGCCAACGTAGACGTGATCGCCGGTGAGGCCGAGAACGCCATCCTGATCCCGGTTGAAGCCCTGCGTGAGATCGACACAGATCAGTATGCCGTGTTTGTGATAGAAAACAACCAACCCCGCCTGCGAATAGTAGAAGTGGCCCTGCAAGACTACACCACCGCCGCCATCACCTCCGGTTTAGATGTGGGTGATGTGGTCTCTACCGGGTTGGTAGAGACAGAATAACCCGTCGGGAAAAAACATGACAGAAGCAATTATCGAGACCATAGATATCACCAAAATATACGGCATGGGTGACGTGCAGGTACACGCCCTCGCTGGCGTCAGCCTGACCATCCGGGCAGGAGAGTTCGTCGCCATCATGGGGCCTTCCGGCTCCGGCAAAAGCACGCTGATGAACATCATCGGCTGCCTGGACCGTCCAACTTCAGGGAAATACATCCTGGCCGGGGAAGACGTCAGCGAAATGGACAAAGTCGACCTGGCGCATATCCGCAACCGCCGCATTGGTTTTATCTTCCAGGCTTACAACCTGCTACCGCGCACCAGTGCCCTGGACAACGTGCTGCTCCCCATGCTCTACCGGCGTGAGAATCACATTACTGAGGCCGAGCAGAAAGACAAAGCCATCGAAATACTGGACGCAGTCGGATTGGGAGCTCGCATCCATCACCTGCCGCATGAAATGTCCGGTGGTCAGGCTCAACGCGTGGCGATCGCACGAGCCCTGATCAACGATCCGGTCATCATCCTGGCCGATGAACCAACCGGTAACCTAGATTCGAAATCCGGTGAAGAGATCATGACCATCCTCAGCGACCTGCATGCAGCAGGCCGCACCATCGTGATGGTCACCCATGACCAAGAGACCGCCGACTTTGCCGAACGTAATATCCATTTCCTAGACGGGTGCATCGATAAAGACCTGCAAAACGGTGAGTTAAAAGGCTCTAAGGTAAAGAAAAAAGGTACGGGTAAAGGAAAATCCAAGAAAGCGGCCAAACAAGCAAAACAGAAAACCGATGAGCCAGCAAACGATGCAATCCAAAATGACAAAGATGCCGGTAAGGAAGCAGACCATGAATCCAGCTAAAGTCTTAAAAATTGCCTGGAAAGGTTTGGTTAGCAATAAGCTGCGCTCCCTGCTTACCATGCTGGGTGTCATTATCGGTGTGGCGGCGGTGATCGTGATGATCTCGATCAGCGCCGGAACCGAAAAGGCCATCGAAGACCAAATCACCGGCCTGGGTTCGAACCTGATCTACATCCAGTCCAGTTTCTCGCGGGGCGGTTTTGGACCGGGCGGCGGTGGGATGAGCGGCGGTCTGGTGTTCGACGACGCGGCGGCAATTGGTGAAGTCAATGGCGTGGCCGGATACGTGGTCGAGCAGCAAAGCAGTGAACAGGTCAAGTACGGCAGTACGATCGTTGAATCGGTCACAATTTTGGGCACCACCGCCGACTACCCCACCGTGCGCGATATGACCGTGGCCAGTGGACGTTATGTCACCCAGACCGATATCGACCGCGACGGTCCGGTGGCCGTACTCGGCTCGGAAATCGCCAAAGAACTTTTTGGTGATGATTCCCCACTGGGCGAAACCATCATCGCCGGGACTGTGCGCCTGACCGTGGTTGGTGTGCTAGAAGAAAAGGCATGGTCGGCAACACCGACTTCGACTCGCGCATTTACGTTCCGATTTCGTTGATCTTCGACAAATTTACCAATGATATGTTTGCCCGCGTGCGCGGCGACCGTGTTTTCCAAATTACAGTCGAATTGGAAGAAGAAGCCATAACCGACAATGTGATCTTGCAAATCAACCTGCTACTTGCCCGCCGGCACGACGTCAGCCTGGACGACCCAGATTGGTCTATCCAGACTCAGCAAGACGTGATCGAAACCCAGGAGTCGACCACCGCTGCCTTCCGCAGCCTGCTGGCCTGGGTCGCCGGCGTGTCTCTGATCGTGGGTGGCATCGGCATTATGAACATCATGCTGGTCAGCGTCACGGAGCGTACGCGTGAGATCGGTATCCGCCAGTCGGTCGGCGCCACTCCCAACGACATCCGCTTCCAATTCCTGGCCGAAGCCCTGCTGCTCAGCCTGGTCGGTGGCCTGATCGGTGTAGCTGCCGGGGCAGGCGGAGCATGGCTGTTCGGCATCTTCGGAGACCTGCCCACCGTGATCGTTCCCAGTTCGATCTTATTGGCGTTTGCCTCCGCAGCCGCGGTAGGTATTTTCTTCGGTTATTTCCCGGCCAACAAAGCCGCCCAACTCGACCCAATCGAAGCATTACGACATGAATAATCCTGAAAAATAAGGAGTAAGAAATGAAAAAAAGAACCCTTTTTATAGTGACATTACTGGTCAGCACAGCGTTCGTGCTTGCAGCCTGCGGCAGCAAGAGCGAACAGGCTACCCAGGAGATCGTCAGTGAGGTTGCCCCACTGGACGCCAACGGCAACGCTCCCCGCGGCAACGGTGAGCAGGGCGGCTTGCCTACCCAGATGCTATTGGCCGCCGGGACGATCAAGTTGGAAGACACTGACCTGGCCGTGACGGCCGAGCAGGCCGCCGAACTGCTGCCTTTGTGGAAAGCCGCCAAAAGCCTGGTGGATAGCGACAACATCACCAACGAAGAGATCAACGCCATCTACGATCAGATCGAAGCAGCCATGACGGCCGACCAGGTGGCCGCCATCGAAGCCATGGAACTCTCCTTTGAAGATTTGAGCGAAGTGTTCCCCGATATGCAGATGGGCATGGGTGGCGGCCAATTCGGCGACGTCGACCGGGAAGCCATGCAAGCTACCCGAGAGGCATTGGGCGACGACTTCCAACCTCCCGAGGGCTTTGAAGGCGGCGGCCCTCCAGCTGGTGGCGGGTTCCCCAACGACGGCGGTGGACCTGATGGAGGATTCCCCGGCGGTGGCGGTGGCTTCGGTAATACCGGTAGTGGTGAAAGAGTTTCACCCGCAGCCACGATCTATGACCCCGTGATCGAATTACTGGAAAGCAAACTGGAGTAACCCTGAACTGGTCAACACAATCCGGAGGCAGACACCAAGCCTCCGGATTTTAGACTGGATAAAACGGTATCATGCCTCAAACCATCGTGCTTGCTACAGCCACCAGCGCAGAAGGAGAAATCCTGCAAAAGCAATTCACCTCGGCCGGGTTCGAAGTATACCTGGTAGAGAATGAAGACGCGGCGCTGGACGTGCTGCGACAAACGCCGACCGACCTGCTGGTGATCGAAGACGTCATTACATTGGATGGCAAAACGATCATCCAGGCAGTGCGCAGTGATGCGCGCCTGTTCCCCGTTCCGATCCTGATTGTCAGCCGGGAACCCACCTCGGAAGAGATCGTCGATTATCTCAGCACCGGGGCCGACGACGTGATCTCGCCCTTCCAGCCGCGCGTGATCGTGGCGCGCGTGCGCGCTATCCTGCGCAGGCAGAAGTAAGGGAAGAAAGTAGACAAGGGGGAAACACGTGATTAATAGTTTTGAGCCAAAGGACTGAATTATCTAACAAAGTTGGGTAGGGGCGAGCCTCGGGCATCATCATTCTGATAATCCGCGGTCACCTTGGGCGCAGCATGCTGCGCCCCTACAAGAAAACGGCAGCTAAAGCTGCACCAACGCTTTGTCTTCATGAAAAAATGTAACCGATCTAAGTGCACTTGTGGAGAACGCTATCTCCTGTCTGCCTATCTCCTTGTCTAAGTATTTACCTTCCCATCCTCCGCGCCTCTGTGTCTCTGTGGTGAAAAACGAAACAGAACGCTCACGCAACCGGCAAACGAATAATGAACGTTGCCCCTTCGCCGGGCTGGCTTTCGGCCGTGATCGTGCCACCTTGCGCTTCCACCAACGACCGCGTGATCGCCAGGCCTAGCCCGGTTTCCCCATCCTGCTGGCGGGCTTCATCACCGCGATAGAAACGCGCAAAGATATTGGGCAGTTCGTCCGGCGGAATACCGCGGCCGTTATCCCGCACACGAATGACCACTTCGCCAGCTTCAGCGTAGGCCAACAGATCGATCCGTCCACCGGATTCCACATAGCGAATGGCATTGCTCAACAAGTTTCCCAACACCTGGGCCATACGTTCCAGGTCGACGCGCACACTGGGCAGGTTTTCGGCAGCCTCAACCGCTAAAGTAATATTTTGTTCATCCGTTTTAGCCCCGTAGGCCAGGGCGGCGCGTTCCAGCAGCACTACCGGATTGACCACCTGATAATTGAGTGTCAATTCCCCGGCGTCGAGCAGCGAAAGCGTGCGCAGGTCTTCGATCAGGTAATTGAGGTGCTGGGCCTGCTGGTGCATGATCCCAAATATATCCTCATCAGCTTGCAGCTTACCCTCGCGCAATGCTTCCGTATAGCCCAGGATGATGCTCAGGGGTGTGCGCAGGTCGTGGGCGATGTCGGCCGTCATTTGCTTACGGGTCTGGTTAGAACGATCCAGATCCGTACTCATCTGGTTGAAAGAAGCGGCAAGCTGGCCAATCTCATCCTGCGAATGTACGTCCACCTGATAGCCAAGTTCGCCACCGGCGACCTTATCGGTGGCAGTTGCCAATTCACGCAGTGGGCGGGTGAGCGAGCGCGCCAGCAAACCGCCCAGGATCAGGGCAATCACTAACGCCCCGATGGCACTGATAATAATGTCGCGCCGGATCGACTCCAGGAAGGCGCGCTCCGGGGCATTGCGGGGGTTCGGGAATGTCGCTTCTAACAACCAACCCACCGTTTGCCCATTGACTTCAATGGGAATGCCGCGAGAGGTTTCGTCACGGGTGATATTATCAGGCTGCGGTTTCCTACCAAAAACCACCCGGCCATGTACATCAACCAGGTAAAAAGGCGGGAAGCCACGCTCGGTCCAAAATCTTTCCGGGTTATCCTCTGCATCTTCCGAATCTTCCAGCCGAAGCAGGAACACGCGTCGCACGGCAATCTCAACGCCCTCCCAACTACCGGTTTGCTGGTAATGCTGCGTGATCGCCTCGACCAACGCGTCCCGGTCCTGGTCGATCAGGAAACGATTGAATGCTACCCTGGTGCGCTGCTGGATGAAGAAAGATGCCAGCACAACCCCCAACAAACTGACCACCACAAAAGCCAGAGCAATTTTGGCGCTGATCGAACGCATACTCATTCCTTCCGCCGGGGCGCGAAACGATAGCCCGCGCCATATACAGTTTCAATATATTTAGGTTCGGACAAGTCTGTCTCGATCTTGGCGCGCAGATTGTGAATGTGTACGTCCACCGAGCGTTCGTAGCCTTCGAAGGCAATCCCCTCTTGCAGGCGGCTGAGCAGTTCCATGCGTGAAAAAGCGCGCCCAGGTGCATCCATCAGCGTGGCCAGCAGTTCGAATTCCGAGGGCGTCAGTTCTACAAAGCGGTCATTGACCGTGACCACACGCCCGATACGGTCCAGAGTGATGTCTGCCACCCGCAGGATGTCCTGCTCTATTTTCTGTTTGGAGATGCGGCGCAGCAAGGCACGCACCCGCGCGGTCACTTCGCGCATACTGAAAGGCTTGGTCACATAGTCATCCGCCCCCAATTCCAGGCCCAGCACC
>JBNKDB010000155.1:0-5166 GCA_050288045.1 Anaerolineales bacterium
ATTAATTCATAATCACCATATCCATGCCAAATTTGCAAATACTGACGAACAAGTTTATATGATGCCTGATCGGAGTAACCAACATTTTCAATGGGTAAATCACCATTTATAACGTAGGGATCAAAATCTTGTTCTGGCAAAACAATATTTATTCTCATTTCATCATAGAATAACATCATTGTTGTGCGTAATTGTCCTTCCGGAATACCTCTCCAAGATACTTGTACACTTGATGGATCGCCATATTTTGCAACAATCTCTTCCACTGTGATTTGTTGGGATGGTTTAAACCCAATCCCTGACACAATGTCCTCATTCTCATTCAAAATAACGATTATATACGGTCTGCATACGATACCTCGGCTTCCAGATTCCGAGGAGTAATCAAAGAATTCACAATCGTTATAAATCCCTTTTTGCATTAAAACATCGATTGCTTCTTGCTTTGATGTCTTCCCTGGGGTAATATTCCACATACAGGGAGGCCCACATGGTTGCTCGGATAATAAACCCCCATCTGCTATTTCAGGAACTACTTTGGTATCAGATGGGGTGCAACCATTCATAAATAAAAGCAACCAAAGTAAAGACAAAGCAATTAAAAAATTGTGTCTAATTGAGATATACATTTCCTATCCCCTAAAGATTTATCGTCTCATCTACACTGATTGCCAAGATTATTTATAAATATTCAATAGCCATTACCATCAAGCGCTACATCAACCTTCCCCTTACATCCCGTCGAACACATACCCCGTGCCGCGCACGTTGATGATCCATTCATCGCCTTCGTTAAAGGTAGCCAGTTTCCGGCGCAGGCGGCTGACCAGCGGCCGCATGATCTCCGGTGCTTCCCAATCGGTGGTCTGGTAGCCCTGCACCAACATCACCAGCTCGCGATGCGAAAGTACCCGGCCGCGGTTTTCCAACAAGACCTTCATCAACTGGCCTTCGGTCGGTGTCAGGGAAACTTTTTCATCACCTTGCCAGATCTCGCGGCGCTCCAAATCGACTTTGACGCTGTCGCCCAACGTAAAGACGGAACGCGCACTCTCTGCCGTAGTCTCCACCCCTTCGACATCCTTGAGTTCCTGGAGCGATGCTTCCATTTGCTCCAACAGGCGGCGCTTGCGGTCGGATTCAGTGCGCTTATCGATCCCCTTGGAAACGCTGGCAATGATCTCGTGCGGCGCAGCAGGCTTGAGGATGTAATCGTGGGCACCCTGGCGTAAAGCTTCAATCGCCGATTCCAATGAGCCATGCGCAGTCAGCATGATGACGCGGCAATCGGGTGCAACTTCAGTCGCCTTATCCAGCACTTCTAAGCCACTCATTCCCGGCATCTTCAAGTCCAACAACATCAGGTCGAATTCTTCCTTGGTAAGCGCTTCAATCGCTTCCTCGCCGTTGGATTTCGTCGTCACCTGGAATCCTTCCAGTTTCAAGATATCGCCCAATGAACGCCGAGTTGCCTCTTCGTCATCTACGATAATAATTTTGCCTTTCATGACGCCTCCTGTATCGGTAATCTAATCAAAAAACAAGCTCCAGAGCCTTTCTTCGGGGGTGCCAGTTCCAGACTGCCGCCATGTGCAGTCAGGATGCCATAACTCACCGACAAACCCAGGCCGGTGCCTTCGCGCTTCTTACTGAAGAACGGCTCGAAGATCCTCTCCCGGTCTTCGGGCGGCACCCCAGGCCCTGTATCTTCAATTGTGACTTCAATATAGTCCTTATTATGGTTGCAATAGGTCGAAATTGTCAACTCGCCACCGTCAGGCATTACGTCCATCGCATTCAGGATAATATTCCAGATCACCTGCTGGATCTGGTTGCTGACCACTACGGTGGACGGTAGATCGGCCTCAAATGCTTCGGTCACGACGATGTTCTGGTTGGTCAACTGGCGGCGCAGCAATGCCAGGATCTTAGTGATCAATTCATTGACGTTCTCCGGTTTCTTTTCCAGCGCACCGGGACGGTAGAATTCCAGCATGCGTTGCACGGTGAACATCAGGCGTTCCAATTCATCCTTCGCCAGGTTCAGGTAACTTTCGCGCTCTCCTTCGGAAAGCTCTATACGCCCCACCAGGTGCAGGCAGTTACGCATGGATTGCAAAGGATTATTGACTTCATGGGCAATCGAGGTGGTCAAGCGACCAACCGCAGCCATCTTTTCGGCCTGGATCAGGGCACGCTGTGAATCTTCCACGGCGCGGATATATTCACGCAGTTCTCCGTACAGGCGAGCGTTTTCTAAAGCAATATCGGCCTGGCGTGCCAGGATACCGAACATATCCAGGTCGGCTTGTTGGAAAACATCTTCCTTTTCACCACGCCCGGCCACGAATACCAGGTGGGTTTCGTTGCGCTGCACAGGCATACAGATCACCGACCGCAAATCTTGCTCTTCCAGGATGACCTGCAAGTCCGGGGGGCCAGGACCGTCGCGGTTGACCCAGATGGGCACCCGCCAATGATCGGCGCGCGCCACCAGGCCGCCTTCCGGCTCGCTGACTTCTTCCGACAACGGATTCCCGGCGCTGGCAATCAGGCGCAATTTAGGATTGTTTTCAGTGCGCCGGTAAATACCGGCATGGTTGCAGCGCATATGCCCGGTGATCGCCTTCAAGATCAAATCCAGGAGCGCATCGTAGCGCGTCTCCGAGAACAGACTCTCGGTCATATCCAGCAGCGGGCGGAGGGCGCGCAGCCGCGCCATTTCCTGCTTGTGCTGCCGTTCCAGCAGCGCCTCGCGCACCGTGGAAACCAGTTCCTCGCCCTCCTCGAAGGGCTTGAGGATCAGACCGTCGGCTCCCTGGCGCAGCGCCCGGATGGCAGTTTCCAGCGTACCGAAGCCGGTCATGATCACCACGGCAATATCGGGTTGGTGCATGCGCGCCTTCTCGATCACTTCAAAGCCGCCCAACCCGGGCATGCGAATATCTACCAGGAGCAGGTCGAACTTCTCGGCACGCAGGATTTCCACGCCTTTTTGCGGGTCGGTGGAGGAGGTAACTTCGTAACCGGCGCGTTCCAGCAAGCGCGCGCACAGGCGCACGATTCCGGCCTCGTCATCAATGATCAGCAGCCTGGTATCAGGCATCGGCGGTCTCCTCCTCCGGCACGACCGGAAGCATCACGATAAAATGCGACCCTACCCCCACCTGGCTGGTCACGTCGATATAACCGCCATGATCGGATACGATCCCATAGCTGATCGAAAGCCCCAGCCCGGTACCGCTGCCGGTCGGTTTGGTGGTAAAGAAAGGTTCGAAGATTTGCGATAAATCTTCTTCGACAATGCCTTCGCCGGTATCTTGAATACTCACCGCCACCCAATCGGCCTCGTCGCGTTGTTCCACATAGGTACGGATGATCAACTCACCACCCAGCGGCATAGCCTGCAAGGCATTATGGATCAGATTCAGGAAGACTTGCTGCATCTGGTTGCGGTCGATGCGGATGCGCGGCAGGCCGTCCCACAATTCGACCCGGATTTCCACACTGCTGGTGCGCGCCAGGTGATGCACAAGCGCCAACACGTTGCCCAGCACCTCATTAATGTCTGCTTGCACGCGCAGGATCTCGCTCTGGCGGGAGAAATCGAGCAAGCGCCGCACAACGTCGCGTGCCCGGCGGGCTTCTTTCAAGACCAGTTCCATGTCTTCCCGTCCGGCGTAATCCTCCGGCAGGTCATCCAGGATCAATTCGGCGAACCCGGAGACCGTGGTCAGTGGGTTGTTGAGTTCATGCGCCACCCCGGCAGCCATCTCACCCACCGCGGCCAGCTTGGCCGAGCGCACCAGGCGCGATTCGACCAGCCGCTGGGCTTCCATGCGCTCTTCCAATTCCTGGTAAAGGCGCGCATTACGAATAAAAATCGTCAATTGGGGTGCCAATAGTTCCAATACCTGGACTTCCTCCGGTCCAAATTTTCGTTCGTGGCGGTCATCCTGTACGATCAAGGTGCCAATCACCTGCCCGCTCAACTTCAGCGGCACCCCGGCAACAGCCTGGAAAGGCGCCTGGTGATCGAAAGACTGTTTGCCGCTCCAACTGTTGAAATCGTTCACCACCAGCGGTTCACCAATCGCCGCCACGCGTCCGGCCACCCCTCCCATCATCGGGAAGGCGTAACCGGTGTAGTCCTGCCAGGGGTTATCGGAAACCAGCACGCGCACGACTTCTTCATCCTCATCTACCAGTGCAAGTTCTGCGCCGTGTGCGTCTACCAACTCGCGCACGCGCGTCACGACACGCTTGAGCAGTACGTTCAAATCCAGGTCGGTGCTGATATCCAGGGAGGTCTCCCGTACGGCCTGCAACTGGCGCACGTTATTCTGGAGCTGGCGATAACGCCGGGCGTACATCATCACGCTGGAAAGTACCCCGGCCAGCGCATCCAGGGCCAAAAGGTCATTCTTCGAGAGTGCAAACTTGGTGCGCGTCTCTACGTTGATGACCCCAAAAATATCTTCGCCCTCGCGCAAGGCCACACAGATTTGTGAACCCGGGTCCCAGCCGGTATAGGAAATGAAGTCTGGCTCCTGTTCGGCATCTTCGATCCAACGACTCTCGCCATCCGCCAATACCTTACCGGTAATCCCCACATTCTTGGAAATACGCACACCGGTAGGAAAGTCGACCGGCCCGGTGCCCCCAACCCCCTCCAGAACGAGTTCGTCGTTGTATTCATCCAACAACATGATCGAGATCATCTCATAACCAAAACGTTCGGTCATCAAGGCCGCCGCCAGTTGCGAGATCTGCGCCAGATCGGTCAGGCCGACCACATGCTGCACGATCTCGTTGATCAGCGCCAGGTTATGCGCCCGTTTCAAGGTTTCGACGTTCAGGCGCGCATTGACGATAATGCTGGCGATCTGGCTGGCGATCACCGCCAGGAAGATTTCGTCTTGCTGTGAAAAAGCATCCGGGGTGGAATTTTCCAGCGCCAGGACGCCAATCGTATCATTATGGAATTTCAGCGGCACGGTCATTTTAGAGCGCACTGCCGAGTTGATCGGCAGATAGCGCGGCGCCTGCACCACATCCCCCACCCGCACGGTCTTGCCGGTCTCAAAGGCATAGCCCACCAATGTGGTATCGATCGGGTAGACTTTCGATTGTGCCGTACGGGAACGGTCGGCGACATCTTCCAGA
>JBNKDB010000156.1:0-3076 GCA_050288045.1 Anaerolineales bacterium
GCATTGATCAATTTTGGTCTATTTACCCTGAGCGGCCTGGCCGGTGGCGCCTTTGCCCGCGGCGTGCTGCGCGGTGACTGGCGCTTTGGGGCACGCGACCGGCTGATCAAAATGCGTGATGATTTCACTGAAAAGCCCGCCGTGGCGCGCTTCCTTGCCAGCCCGCACTTCCGCACCGTCCTGATCGGCTTGGGCGTAGTCGTGCTGCTGGCCTTCCCCTTCTTCACCAATAATTATTGGAACTTCATCCTCGGCACAGTAGGCATCTACGTGCTCATGGGCCTGGGATTGAACATCGTGGTCGGTATGGCCGGGCTGCTCGACCTGGGCTACGTGGCGTTCTTCGCCGTCGGCGCCTACACGGTCGGCCTGCTCACTTCCCCCAAGCCCCACGACATCGGTTTGAATTTCTGGATTGCCTTGCCAATCGGCGTCATCATGGCTGCCCTGGTCGGCATCCTGCTGGGTATCCCGGTCTTGCGCCTGCGTGGTGACTACCTTGCCATCGTTACCCTCGGGTTCGGCGAGATCATCCGCGTACTGGCAAAAAGCGATATGCTCGCCAGCTTTGCCGGTGGCCCGCAGGGTGTGCGCGATATCAGCGGCCCAGCGCTCTTTGGCTTGGAGTTCGGTTCCCGTGAGTACATGTACCTGATTATCCTGGGCATCCTGCTGGCGATCGTGGTCACCAACCGCTTGCAAGATTCGCGCGTGGGGCGGGCCTGGATCGCCATGCGTGAAGATGAGACCGTGGCACAGGCCATGGGCATCAACACCTGGAGCCACAAGCTACTGGCCTTCGCCATCGGTGCGGCTTTCGCCGGTTTGGGTGGTGTTTTGTTCGCAGCCCGCAACCAATACACCGGGCCAGAAGACCACAACCTGCTGGTTTCCATCAACGTGCTCTCGCTGATCATCGTCGGTGGGATGGGCAGTATTCCGGGCGTGATCGTCGGCGCTTTCGCGCTGAAAGGTCTGCCGGAAATCTTGCGCGAACTGGAAGACTACCGCATCCTGGCCTTCGGTATGCTGCTGGTCGTGATGATGATCTGGCGGCCAGAAGGTCTGTGGCCTTCCCGTCGTCGCCGTATGGAAATGCACAGCGAGGAATTAGAAAACGAAGAACTGGAAGAACCAGAGCCGCCGAGCGGCGTACCACCTGAGGAGTACCTCTCATGAACGTACTCGAAACCATCAAAGTAACCAAACGTTTCGGCGGTCTGGTGGCCGTCAACCGCGTCGACCTGGTCGTACCCGAAAAGTCGATCATCAGCGTGATCGGCCCGAACGGAGCCGGTAAGACCACGTTCTTCAACTGCGTTTCCGGTTTCTACGAAGCCGACGAAGGTGAGATCAACTTCCTGGGAGAATCCATTCTGGGTCTCTCCCCGGACCAGATCACCTCGCGCGGCATGGCCCGCACTTATCAAAACATCCGCCTGTTCCCCGCCATGTCAGCGATCGAGAACATCCTGGTTGGTCAGCATCCCCGCTTGAGAACCAACTGGGTGCAGGCCTTGCTCCAGACCAAGCGCCAGAAAGAGGAAGAAGCAAAGGCCCTGGAAGAAGCGCTGCGATTATTGAACTTCGTTGGTCTGGGCGGCCTGGGTGACCAGTTAGCCCGCAACCTGCCTTACGGTGCCCAGCGCCGTCTGGAGATCGCCCGCGCCCTGGGAAGCGCCCCCAAATTGCTGCTGCTGGACGAACCAACAGCCGGCATGAACATCCATGAAACCGCCGAAATGATGGACTTTATCAAGTACCTGCGCGAAGAACTGGAAATCGCCATCCTGCTGATCGAACACGACATGCGCATGGTGATGGGCGTCAGCGACGACATCAACGTGCTGGACTACGGCACCAAGATCGCCCAGGGTTCACCGGCAGACATCCAGAAGAACCCACGCGTGATCGAAGCCTACCTGGGCCGCGGTGCGGCCTCCGGGTTGGACGAAGCCGCGGCAACGGCACAGGCGTAGGAGAGAGAACATGGCACTACTCGAAGTAAAGAACATTCACTCATACTACGGCAATATCCACGCCCTCGATGGCGTCTCCTTGAGCGTAGAAAAAGGCGAGATCGTCACCCTGATCGGTGGGAACGGCGCTGGCAAGAGCACCACCCTGCGTACGATCACCGGCCTGATCAAGCCCCGCCAGGGCGAAATCTACCTGGACGGCGAAGACATCCTGCCCTATAAAGCCCACGACATCGTCTACAAAGGCGTTGCCATGGTGCCCGAGGGCCGCGGCGTGTTCGCCCGCCTGACCGTGGAAGAGAACCTGGACATGGGTGCTTACATCCGCACCGACAAGGACCAGATCAAAAACGACCTTGATTTCGTATACGAACTCTTCCCTCGTCTGCTCGAACGCCGCCGCCAGGTAGCCGGAACGCTGTCCGGTGGTGAGCAGCAGATGCTGGCAATCGGCCGGGCACTGATGACCCGCCCCAGCCTGCTGCTGATGGACGAACCTTCGATGGGCCTGGCCCCGATCCTGGTGGAAGGCATCTTCGATACCGTCCAGCAGATCAACAAGGAAGGAACGACCGTCTTGCTGGTCGAGCAAAACGCCCTGATGGCACTGTCGATTGCCCATCGCGGCTACGTGCTGCAATCCGGCGAGATCGTACTTTCGGATACGGCCGAGAACCTCAAGAACAACGCAACCGTTCAAAAAGCCTATCTCGGCATCGAATAGCAACACGTTCGCGAAATATACCGGCGCAGCGGCAATCTTGTCGCTGCGCTTTTTTGTTGTGAGGGCACCCAGCAATCAGGCTCTTAGTAATCAGGTCTACTCATCCGGGCAACCAGCCGATTGCCCCTACACAATTTGTTGTAGGGGCGGCCCTTGTGGCCGCCCTCGGTGCATTTGCAAACTTTGCCCACCCTGCCCCTACATCCCCCACAACAAAAGGCCTCTCTTCACGACCAGGCGAAGATTCTCCTCACAAAACAAAGTGTGGTTTAATATTGGCACTTTATCTACATAAAGGATAATTCGAAATGCCAAGATCAGAGATCATTACGATTGGAACCGAACTATTGCTCGGAGAGATCGTTGACACCAA
>JBNKDB010000157.1:0-3737 GCA_050288045.1 Anaerolineales bacterium
TCTTCTGGCGGCTTGTAGTTCAAGCGCCGCGCCTCAAGCACCAAATTCAACCTCAACCGCCCTGGCGCTTGAGAATACCGTAACGCCCTCTTCCTCTCCCAGCCCAAAAGCAACGCTGCCAACCGAACAAGCATACATAGCTACATATATATCTAAAAACCAAATCGAGCTTGCCACACAAGTAGCTGCGTTGACATTGACCAAACAATACTGGCAAGAATTGCGTACCCCTGGGATCCACCTGACCTGGACACCCCGCCCGACCAGAACACCCGGGCCGGTACAAACCAGAACGGCCACACCAATTCCTTCTGCCACCCTCTCTCCCACACTAACCACCCCCACCCCGGGACCACCGCCCATCAGCAACACCGATCCTTTGGGGATCGAGATGCAGACCAAAGGCTATACGATCTATGATTCTGCCGCCTTCACCCACAACGGCTATCTTTACTCCGCGTACATCTTCCTCTCCCCTGACCCCGCCCCACCAGCCTCGCGTGATACCCTGGACAAAGAAACCTGGATTCTGGCCTTCTATCTTTGGGATGGCAGCGAAAATCACCTACTGGGAACGACCTATGGGAAGACGCTGAATAACGACTCCGAAAGCGGCACTTATCCATATCACCTCCAGTTCGTAGATTGGGAGACGCCATTCCTGGGTTGGGAGTTTACGTTTATGCTCGACCCGGAGTCGCCAGACCAAGATATCTGGAAGTTGCAGGGTTTTTCCAGCGACATCAATCGTAATGGTTACCCGGAATTTGCGGTCGCAGGTAGTTATGGACTCCGCAGCCAGCCTTACCCGGCTTTCAGCTTTTACGAAGTCAACGGCAGTAGCGTGATCGACCTGGCCGCGGGCTTACCAGGAGATATCCATTGGGGGCCTTACGATAAAGACGCCAGCGTTTTTATTATAGAGAAGCACTTCATTACCGGCCTGCATGCCGAAATCCTCATCCAATATTATTACCGTTGGGATGGATCGAAATTTGTGAATGTTAGCAGGGGCTTCGCTAACCAGCGCCTACCTAGATTAGAAAAAGATCAAGCCGAGATCGAAGCGTATTTCGGTGGCCCGCTTGAAACAGCCCCCTTCTTTATCGATGGTCAGTATGGGTCAATCGCCGAATACGTATATGAAATCCTTTTGAACTATGAAGCCATCCAAATGCCAAGCAGAGGCATGACTTTCTTTCTCGAAGCAACCGACCCCAATAATTGGCCTGGGTCGTCCGATGAGAATTTGTGCTATTTACAGTACATCCGCGCATATACCCAGGCCGAATACGCCGACGGGGAAATGTTCTCCTTACCCTCTCCCAGTAACAATCAATTTAGTTTGCTCTCATTTACAGAAAGTCTACCCTTTATGCTCGAAACCGTAGATACAGAGATATATGATCTCTCGATCTGTGAGGCACTCTTGGGAACAGAATAACAGCAAGCCAGCCCCCCTTTTTCGATCAGGCTTATTCCTGCTCTACCTCAGACAAATTCTGGAGTATGCGCCGCAGATAATCCTCAAACTGTTCGATATCATTGTCAGAAAACCCCGCGTAATAGATGCCCGCCATCTCCTGAGACACTTGCACATATACTTCCTGCCAGGACATATCCTTCTCGGTGCGTTCAATTAAAATCTCGCGCCGATCCTGATTGGAACGTACCCGCCGCAGATATCCCATCTTCTCCAACCGGTCAAGCATACTGGTCAGCGTTGATTTGCCCAGCGAAGTCTGCCGAGCCAGTTCGCTGATTGAAATGCCATCCTCCTGCCACAGTACGAACATGATCTTTCCCTGGGAAGGGTTGATCTCCACATTATGCTCGCGTAATTTTTTGGACAGCAACCGTCCGGAAAGATGGTGCACCCTGGAGAGCAGAAAGCCACCTTCGCTTTGTTTTTTCATGTATTTTCCAAAACAAAGTCGAAACGGCGTGCCTGGTACCACCCCTCGGCATATTTGGGATATAAGCGCAGCACAGTGTGGTCAGGATCATCGGGGCCGCCAGGGTAATAGCGCTCCCAGCCTTCGTTCCAGATCGCATGTTTGAACTGCGAGTCATCCACAATCTCAATATCACCCACCAGCATCAAGCCATGAAACTGCAAAGGTAAGCAATAATACAAACACGCTCTGGAATCGGCCTGGATCTGGCGAAGTTTCGAAGAAGACGTATTCGTAGAAATCAACACCATCAGATCATCCTGATGCTGCTCGAACAGCTTGACCTGGCTGGGATACGTTTCTCGGTTGCGCAAATTCAACATAGCGCGCGTATGAGGATAACCATCCAACCCATACGTGGTCAAATACACAGCATCAGAGGCTTCCATCACCTCGATGCTAGCCTGTTTTATCTTTTGGTCGATCACAATGAACCTCCTCGTATAGTCTATCTATATATTTCTATATAGTATTATATTATATCGTACCTATATGTCAAGAAATCTAATCTTCGCTGCTCACACCCTACCCAACAAATCTGATATTATCTGGCAATACTCCTATCAAAGCCGTAAGCCTAGAATTCCACCCCATATAGTATTATTTATTCGTAATAGTACTTTTGGGTTATTATGAGCAGCCGCATGAGAGAAAATACACTTAAACTACTTCTCACCAGCGAATTATCGAAAGTGCTCGATTCTCCGCTAAGAATCGCGATGTTGGCTTGGTTCATATCTGTGCTCATTGCGGAAACACTAACCTACTTCTTCACACAATCCTTCAACCTCTCCACGTTCGTGATCACTTCCGTCACCAGTATCCTTGTCACCTACTTCATCAGTGATGTCATCATCTCTTACCGCCAAACCATCGAAGCAAAAAATCGTGAACTCCAGCGCTTGTACTTCGACCTGCAAACCGCCAACCAGCAGCTAAAAAATCAGAATCAGGAATTGGATGCCTTCGCGCATACTGTCGCCCACGACTTGCGTACTCCCTTGAGCATCGTGATGGGTCACGGCGCATTACTCAGTAAAACCTGGCAAACCCGCCCACCTGAAAAAGTGGGCGAAGAACTGGTAGTGATTACCGATACCGCCAAGAAAATGAGTTGCATCGTCGACGACCTGCTCCTGCTTTCCAGCCTGCGCGCCGAAGGCGAAGTCACCGTTATTCCGCTCAATATGGAATACGTCATCAAAGAAGCTTTGCGCCGCCTGGATTACATGATTACCAGCTACGAAGCCGATGTACGTATCACTGCTGAACTGCCGGTAGCTTATGGTTACCAGCCCTGGATCGAAGAGATTTGGGTCAACTTCCTCTCCAATGCCATCAAATATGGCGGTCGACCGCCACAGATCGAGATCGGCGCCTACCCGGCCGATGACAATATGGTACGCTTCTGGATCAAGGATAATGGCCCTGGCCTATCCGTTGCCGAGCAGCAAAACCTTTTCCGCCCCTATGCCCTGATGGCTCCCAATAATTCGGACGGTTACGGACTGGGTCTTTCGATCGTCAAACGCATTATCGACCGCTTGGGGGGAGATGTTGGTATTGAGAGCCAACCCGACCAGGGCAGCATTTTCAGGATCGTGCTGCCGATCAATCTGCTGCTGGCCGACGATTCATGACACCCGTCTGCTCCCTGGCGGTGGGCATTTATGACCCTACTGGCGTGGGCGCTTCTTGCTCGGCGGCCTCGGCCTGCTCCTGCTCTTCACGCTGGCGCAGACGCATCACGCGATAAAATTCTGCATAGGTCACGCCCAACTC
>JBNKDB010000158.1:0-4984 GCA_050288045.1 Anaerolineales bacterium
ATGCGAAAACCCCGATCTGGGTCGGGGTGGGTAGCAAGGATGAAGTTAAGGGGGTACCAGGGGAGTAGACCGGTGCTTGCTGTTTTCAAGAGTTTGCTCCTATGGCAAGCCACAAAGTAGCTTGCTTGAGAAAGCGTTTGCGCTTTCTGGTTAGCCAGTCAATCTAGCTTAACAAAGCTCTTTAAACAGCAGGCTATCACCGCGTTAACGGTGCTGCATCGTTTTGTTAGGGTTTGGTAAAGATGTGGTCGTCAGTACTTAGACGATACAGTCTGCGGTATTCTATGTCTCGATGGTTCTTGTTTCTATGTTTCTATTGATTCTTCTGGCAACCGCGGCTGGCTGATTGGATACAACAGGAGTAAGATCCCTCCGGCAATTAAGAACGGCCAGGTGGAACCCAACCACTTGAATACGGCTCCCAGCAGCACAGGGGTGATCGCATTTGCGGCGCTGAAAAAGGCTGAAGACATTCCCAATGTTCCCCCGACTTCTTGTGCGCTGACCTGTTTGGATAACATGCTGTTGATCGTGGGTTGCATGATCCCACCGCCAATCGAGGCCGGGATGGTTGCCACCAATAGCCAGGCAAAACCCAACCAGCTCTTATTGCTGTCACTGGGGAGGCCAACCTGGATGGTCGCCCCTGTTGAAGCTTCGGTGCTCATTTCTTGCTTGACTTCGGATTGGGAATACCAGGGTACGGGTTGGTGTGGCGTGACTGCCGTTAGGATCAACCCCGCACCCAGGACGATCAACCCAAATAAGACCAGCCAGCGATCGCCAAAACGCTTGCTCCACTTGCCGACAAAATAACCTTGCACGGCCACAATGATGATGCCTGCATACACGAACAGGCCGGAATTGGAAGCCGCATTCATGCCCAGCCGGTTCAAGGTGAACAGAGAGAGCAAGTATTCGTAACCGCCAAAGGCGAACTGGAAGAAAAACATTAGCGCCAACAGGAAGCCAATTTTGGGTTTGCCCAACGCTGTGAACATGGCTTTCAAATTCACACCAGGCCGTTCCCCACCCTGACCGCGCTTTTCAGGCGGTAAGGTTTCTTCGAGCCAGAAAAACGTCAGCAGGAACGAAGCCAAGGAGAAGGCGGCAGCAACATAAGCAACCAGGGCATAATTGTTTCCACTAACCCCCAGGGTGATAAAGGCAATCACCGGACCAATGATAAACCCGAGACCGAAAGCCGCACCGATCAGGCCAAGCCCCTGGGTGCGCGTCTTTTCTGTGGTCGAGTCGGTAATTACGGCCTGGGCGGTGGCGATATTGGCACCCGAGAAGCCATCGATGAAGCGCGAGAGAAAGAGCAGCCAGAGCGTATTGGAAAAACCCAGGATCAGGAAACCGGTCAGTGTCCCCAATTGGCTGATCAATAATATCGGGCGGCGGCCGAAACGATCCGACAAACGCCCCAGCAGCGGCGCACCGAAGAACTGCATCAGCGGATAGGTGGCGCTCAGTGCCCCAATTAAAAATGGATCTGCGCCAAACGAGGCGGCATATAATGGCAGGAGCGGAATGATGATCGTTAGACCGAGCAGGTCGATCAAAACGATCACAAAGATAGGCAGGATTTTCTTGAAATCTAATTTTTCCTCGGGGTTCACGGGTGTGTCAGACATATCTTTAAGCGCCTCGTTTCTTATTTATGCTGGTTGTTCTATTTGCGTTGAGAATAAATGCTTGTAAGCCAGCCAAGCAATGGCTACGTACATCAGTGTTTTGGGGATCATTAACATGCCAATCATGGGGACTTTTTGCACGAACAAGATCACCGGGATGTAGAACGCATAGGAGAGCAGGATAAAAATACCGATCTTGGTGAAAAGCGCGTCTTGTTCGGTGCGCGCATCCCGCAAGATCAGAAAGGCTACTCCCAGGCCTTGTATGGTCAGGAGCGCGTTGCGATATAAGGACATCGGCTGTGGCGGAACGACGCTGTTCCATTGATTGCCCGGCAATGCCATCAGGACCAACCGGATACCGGCAGCCGTAAATAGCAACCAGCCAAACCAGGTGTAGGGCTTGTGCGTGCGCTGCTTCCAGATGACCAGCATCAGCACGTAAAAGAGCGTGACGGTGTATGCCGTCGAGAGGGCGCCAACGCCAACCAGGCCGATCGGGATGCCAAACACAGTCACGCTTGAAGTGAGATCTCCAAGGGCGTAAGCCCAGACCCGGAAGCCGACGTGCCCGGTATCTCCGAGCGCCAATAGAAAGAACGCCCACAGAAATCCCTGTGCGATTACCCGGTCGGTCGCCTGCATCTGGGAACGTTTCCGAAACATGCCGATCACCAGCCCCCAGATGACGATCAGGTACAAGATGTTGAAGCTGATTTCCATAGCGATCACTGCGTTGTTATCCATGTTTATCCTCAGCTAGGTTTTGAGGGCCTTGAGCGGCCAATGAACCAGCGCCTACTTTCTCGATCAATTTCTGAATCCAAATGTATTCCGTTTCCACGTGCAGTTGGTGGTTTTCAAGCACCAGATAATATTCCATCCGTTGAGAACCAATTTCTTTTAATTTTTCGAGGTATTTTTCGATGGATTGTTTGCGCTGCTTCAATAGCGGCAAGGACTCTTCCGGGGGCAGCAGGGTCAGGAATGCCATGCTCACCGTGCTGACATGGTCTGCCGGTTTGTAGCTGGCTAAACTCCGCCGGAGCAGTTTTTGAAAAATGGCTTCCCCCTTTTCCGTAATCGAATAGACGCGCCTTTCCGGGCGGTTGCCGACTTTTTCATCGCGATAAGTGATCCAGCCATCTTCTGCCATTTTGCGCAGCAGACGGTAAGCGGTTGGGGTTGTGATGGCGATGCTGAAATCAAAATGGACTTTGATCAACTCTGTGATCTGGTAGCCGTACATCTCCGATTTTCGCAATAGCCCTAAGAGAAATAATCTTTTTTCCATTGGACACCTATATACGGTAAGGATAATACTCCACATGGAATATTATCATAGATAACATAAAGATAAAAGGGTTTCTGCGTATCAGGGTGAGCGATTTTGAAAAGCAGGGAACTGGTCTGGATTAAAAATAAACTGACCGCTGATGATTTTCAAACGGTCAGTTTATAAACGCTGCTTATGCCTGGGCACAGGTGCATGCACACGTCGTGGTCTGTGCTTCTATCACCGGCGGCAGCATGGGTTGTTGGGCTGTTTCCGCCGGTTGCACCGGCCTGACCGGGGCCTTTTTGGGCATATTCCGGGCCGTTTTTAGGCCGTGTTGGCAAAACCAATAAAAGGGGTGCTGTAGCATGATCTTCCTCCTTTTGAGACTGCTTCCCCGAAAGCAAAAAACTCCTGGACATTTCTATTCAGGAGTATAGCGGATTCAGACTTTCACCCATGTCACCCGAAGGGGTGAACGGGTGGATGAATGTTTAGCGGATGAGTTGCCGGTCGCGTGCGGCGGCCACGGCGCGCGTGCGGCTGTTGACCCCCAGTTTCTCGTAGATGCGGCGCAGGTGGGTTTTGACCGTGTTCACGCTGACCACCATTTCAGCCGCCATTTGCTGGTTGGTCATCCCGGCAGCGATCAGCCGCAGCACTTCCAACTCGCGCTCGCTGAGTGGTTGGATGGCGGTGCTTTCTTCCGGCGTATGGTCGAAGGCGGCCAGCAGTTGCTGGACGTAGGCCGAGTCGTTGCCTTGGGCGGCGGCGTAGTTCAGTAATTGTGCCATCGGCGTACCGAAGTCCACCAGACTACGTACGTAGCCTTCCGGCTCGGCCAGTGCCAGCGCCCGGTTTAGCGCCTGCAAGGCTTTGGGCCGGTCGTTCTCTGCCCAAAAGAGCAGGGCCTGCAAGCCCAGCGCAGTGAGCAGCATGTGCATATCCCCGGCCGCTTCGAGCAGTTCGATCAGGCGGGCCAGTGGGCGTTCCAGGCGCACGGTTTCGCCCAGCGCCATTTGCAGGCGGATGGTTAGTAGGTAGCGGTCGAGGTGTTGGCTGCCGACCAGTAGCAGGTGCCGGTTGAGGTAGATGTAGAGGTCGTCGGCTTTCTGGCTTTCCAGGATCGTGTTCAGGTCTGCACCGTTGCCTTCCAGCCAGCGTTGGGCGTGGGCCAGGTTGTCGCGCGCAATTTCCAGGTGGGCGCGCACCAGATTGGTTTCTGCTTCACCCTGGAAGGCGGTCAGTGACTCGATCTCGGCCTCGGCTTTGTCCCACTCCTGGCGGGTGCGGTACAGGCGCGAGAGCAGCAGGTGGCTGGGCACGCGGATCTTGACGTCGCCACCCAGCATGCTCAGTTTGCGGGCTTTCTCCAGGTGGCGCTGGGCCTCGTCGAGCTGGTTCCATTCATAATGGATGGCGCCCAATCCGAGGTGCAAGAAGCCGAGCGCGGGTAATTCTATACAGTTGAGATCATGGTTGTCCAGTTCGCGGCGGTACAACTCGGCGGCCTGGTGCAGTTTGCCTTCGGTCACGTAGCCCAGGCCGGTGTAATGCAGCGCCAGGCTGAGGGCGCGTTTGCTGCCTGCCCGGCGGGCAATTTCGCTGGCCTGCACGAAATAATGGTGGGCCTTATCGAGTTGGTAAGCGTAAAAGTATGCGAAGGCTAAGTTCAAGGTCAACTCGCCGCGCATGAAAAGTTCGTCTTCGGGGAGCAGTTCCAGGGCGCGTTCGCTGTACGGAATGGCTAACTGTGAGCGGCCGATGGCGATCTTGTAGCGCGAATGGACGGCGGCAATCTTGCCCTGGAAGGCCGCTTCGGCCGCGTCCGGGTGCTGCCCCAATTGATCGAGCAGCGTGGGAACCTGCTCCTCTCTGCCCGAATTGAGCAAGGCCCAGGCGTAATAGAGTTGCAAGGTGGTATTGGCCGCCAGGGTGGCGGCCGGGAGGGCCTCCAGCCAGTCGATCAGGATGCGGCCCTGGCCGCGGTTGAGCATATCCTGGCCGACCTTGGCGATCATGGTGGCGGCCATCTCGTAATCCGGGGCGCGCAGGGCGTGCTTGATGG
>JBNKDB010000159.1:0-7480 GCA_050288045.1 Anaerolineales bacterium
CTACCGAGGAAGCCTACCAGGAGCAAATGGTAAAGGTTGTTAGCGTCATGATGGCGCTGACCCTATTGCTTTTCTCGATACCGATCAGTATTGGATGGGGCATCATTCAGTTTGACCGGTTTACGATAATGGCTCTGCTTATTCTTGATGTGTTGGCCGGGGTGACCGGTTTTCTGGCGTTAAGTGGTAATTGGAAAGTAGCGCGCATTATTCCAATTGGGTTGTTCTTTGGTTTTGGATTGTACGGTAATTATTGGTTTGGGCCGGCAACTACTTTCCTGCTCTTTTATGCGTTGGCTATCATTCTGACTTCTATTTTCTATAGCAAAAAAATTCTGCTCATTACCTTGTTGGCGAGTCTGGTTAGCCCACCGGCGATGGAAATGCTGCGTGGATATTCTTACCTACCCCTACACATGGATATCCCCGTCTTTGTTATGGTTGCTGGTTTGCTTACCGGGATTGGATTGACGCAATGGTATGCAGTCGATATGCTGCGGAAGACTGTCAGACAATCGATTGACAATGCCGAAGCGTTGGCGGAAGAGCGAGACTTGACCAACAACATAATGAAAATCTTGCCGATTGGGATTTGTATGATTGATCCAGAAGGGGATTTCACCTACGCCAATCAATTCATTGCGGAGACTCTGGGCATCGAAGCCCCACAAATCTTGAAGCAATCATTGCAGTCTGTTGCCTTACGAGTGACGGATGTCGATGACCAGCCACTTTCTCCAGAGCACTTTTCTCTGGAAGGTATCCAGAAAAGTAGGGTGGTTGTGCAGGGGGAACGTTTTACTGTCCGTCCCAATGATACTCAGAAGGAAGTCATTGTCTCTGTGAATGCGGCCCCAATGTTTGATAGTGATGGAGATTTCAATGGGGTGGTGGTGGCCGTTCAAGATATTACTGATAGTGTCCGGGCTGTTCAGGCGTTACGCAGGAGTGAAGAACGCTTTCGGCAGATCGCTGAAAACGTACAAGAAGTTTTTTGGGTAGGGACCCTGGATTGGTCTAAACTCGTTTATGTCAGCCCAGCGTATCAATACATCTGGGGAAAATCCATTCAAAGTCTATATGATGATCCCGATTCCTGGCTAGATTCTGTCTATGAAGCAGATTTAGAAGCCGTGAAAGCTTTTGTGAAGAAGATTGCCGATGGTGATTTTTCGAATCCTCAAATTCCGGAATTTCGGATCGTTTTATCGGACGATGAATTGCGTTGGATTTCAGTGCGCGTTTTCCCGGTAATCAATGAACAAGGCGAAGTCTACCGGTTAACGGGGATTGCTGAAGATATAACGGAACGTAAGTTGGTTGAAGAAGAACTGCGTGAGAACCAGGAGCGTTATCAATTGGCATCAAAAGCTGGGCAAGTGGGAGTCTGGGATTGGGATATGGAGACCAACCGAATTTATGTTGATCCTAATATGAAAGCGATGCTGGGATATGCTGAAGATGATATTGGCGATGATGCCGATGACTGGATGAAATTGACCTATCCAGAAGATGTAGATTCGGTCTTTCAGGTTGTGAAGGATCACATCGAGATGAAAACCCCCGAATTCCAGGTTTCTTATCGCATGTTTCACAAAGATGGTAGTCTGCGTTGGTTCCTGGCGCGCGGGAATGTTCTCCCCAGAGAAGCTGGCGGTCTGAGCCGGGTAGTTGGCACAAGCGTCGATATTACTAATCGGGTTGAAATGGAAGTGACTATTCAGGAAAGTGAAAATCGAACCCGGAGCATTTTCCGTGCCGCTCCGATTGGCATTGGGGTTTTGTCTGATCGGGTGTTACTTGAAGTCAATGATCGCATTTGTGAGATGGTCGGGCGTTCACAATCTGAAATAACTGGGCAGAGTGCTAGGATTTTTTATCCGACCCAGGAAGAATTTGAATGGGTCGGCGAAGAAAAATACAAACAAATTAATGAAAAGGGAACAGGGACTGTCGAAACCAGGTGGCAGCATAAGGATGGCCGTATTATTGATGTACTGCTAAGTTCCACCCCTTTAGATGTGCATGATTTGTCTGTTGGGGTCACTTTTACTGCCCTGGACATTACGGAAAGAAAGCGAGCCCAAGCGGCGCTGGCCGAACGCGAAGCAACCTTGAGCAGCATCTTTAGAGCGGTGCCGGTAGGCATTGGTTTGGCAAAAGATCGCTTGTTCGTGGAAGTCAATGATCGCATGTGTGAAATGACCGGTTACCCACGTCAAGAATTGTTGGGGCAAAGCGCTGAAATGTTGTATCCCTCACAAGCGGAAATACAGCGGGTCAACAAGGAGGTTGGTAAGCAATTGCGGGAAAAGGGAACGGCATTTGTAGAAACGGTCAACCGCCGTAAAGATGGCACGCTCTATAACCTGCTTTTGAATGTCGCCCCGATGGACCCCCAAGACTTGATGGCAGGCACAACCTCGATCGCAATGGATATTACCGAAATCAAGCGCGCCCAAGATGCATTGGCTCAACGCGAAGCCACCTTAAGCGGTATCTTCCGGGCTGCACCTGTGGGTATCAGTCTGACAAGAGGAGGAGAACATGTTGAAGTCAATGAGGCGATGTGCGAATTAACAGGGTACTCGCGTGCTGAACTGTTAGATCATAATCCTCGCAGATTGTATGCCACGCAAGCCGAATACGAATATGCTGCTGACGAGATCTTTAGCCAGATCAGGGAAAAAGGGAGAGCGGTCATTGAAACGCGCACGCTTCGAAAGGACGGAACAACATATGATACCCTGTTGAGTCTTGCTCCTGTCGATCCGACTAATCCAACAGCAGGCCTGGCGGCAATTAGTATAGATATTTCAGAAAGTAAGAGGACACAAGCAATCCTGGCCCATCGTGAGGCAACCTTGAGCAGCATTTTCCGGGCTGCGCCAGCTAATATTAGCTTGTCGAAAGCAGGAAAGCTTATTGAAGTAAATGAGTATATGTGTGAAACCACTGGATACTCGCGTGATGAATTGGTGGGGGCAAGTGCGCGAATATTATTCGAAACGCAAGCGGAATTTGAACAAACCTTGACTGAAACTACCCGGCAAATTCAGGAAAAAGGTATCGCAGAAGTAGAAACCCGCACGCGTAGAAAAGATGGAACAACATATGATGCTTTGGTTTATTTCGCCCCACTCGATCCAGATAACCCCTCATTAGGACAGGCTGATGTGGGCATCGATATCACGGATCGTAAACAACATGAACGTGAACTTGAAACTTTTATTGCGTTAGCAACGGCTTTGCGGGAAGTGGATAAACGAAAAGAGATGATAACAATCATTTTGGAGGAAGCGATTCGCTTGTTGTCTGGGAATGGGGCGTTGCTGGGATTGCATGATGAGATTAAGAATGAGATCGATTTTAAGTTAGGGGTGGGTAATTTGGAGCCTATCACCGGCAAGCGATTGAAAAAGGGGGTAGGTATTTCTGGACAGGTTGTCGAATCAAAGCAGCCTTATGTGAGCAATGATCTGGTCAATGACCCCAAAAATCACAAATTTCGAAATATTCCTACGGCAGTTGCAGGCGCGGTCATGCCGTTGATTGCTGAAGGTAACATCATCGGCGTGTTGTGGGTGGTCAAGGATCATGCTTTTACAGAAAACGATGTCCGGATTCTGACCATCATCTCTGAAATTTCTGCAAATGCATTGCACCGGGTCACATTGTTCGAAAACCTGGAAAATTCAAATCGCGAGTTGGCGATGGCCTACGACACCACTTTGGAAGGCTGGGCGAAGGCTTTGGAACTGCGCGACAAAGAAACCGAAGGCCATAGCCGCAACGTTACCGACCTGACCTTGAAACTCGCACAAAAACTTGATTTGAATGGGGATACTTTGCTACACATTCGGCGTGGCGCACTGCTGCATGATATCGGTAAAATGGGGATTTCGGATGCGATTTTGCTCAAACCCGGAGCGCTTAACGATGTGGAATGGGACATCATGCGCCAACATCCGGTCTATGCCTACGAATTGCTTGCCCCGATCCCATACCTGGAAAAAGCGCTCGAAATTCCTTACTGCCATCATGAAAAATGGGATGGCTCGGGTTATCCGCGTGGACTTAAGGGCGAAGAAATTCCCCTGGCAGCGCGCATCTTTACGCTGGTCGATTATTGGGACGCGCTGAGTTCCGACCGCCCGTATCGCAATGCCTGGTCAAAAAGCAAGGTGATCGAATACATCAGTGAGAATAAAGGGGTGATTTTCGATCCGCGCATTGCTGATGTCTTTTTGGAGATGATGGCTTCTTGAGCTGATGAATAGAACAGAAAACGCCCGGAGTGCTCCGGGCGTTTTTGATCGAAATTTGAAATGGGATTAGGCGGGTTCTTGCTCGGGTAGATCGTAGCCCAGGCGGCGCAGGGATTTCTTGACGTCGGCCAGCGACTTGCGGCCAAAACCGTCGATCTCCAGCAGTTTGTCTTCGCCTTCGCCCAACTTTTCAATGAACTCACCGGCATTGTTAATACCAACACCAGCCAGGGTGTCGACCACGCGCTTGCTGACTTCCAACTCGGAAATTGGGCGGTCGGGGGAAACGCGTTCGGCCTCGCGGGCTTCCACTTCCTGGACATACTTCTGGCGGGCTTCGAGCCGCTTGTAGAAGCGGTCGACCTGGCCTTCAGAGTCCACGATGCGCTGTTCACCAGTATAGAAGGGATGGCAATTGGAGCAAATGTCCACGCGGATTTCCTTTTGGGTAGAGCCGGTTGTCCAGGTGTTGCCACAGGCACAAATGATGGTAGCCTCAGGATAATATTCGGGGTGAATGTCTTTTTTCATAATAAACCAGTCCTCTCGCGCAGCACGGCAGAGTCCGTGAAGCGACTTATGGGGTGTTTTTCTACTCTTCGACGGGCATTACGCTGACGCGCTTTTGGCCGCCGCGAATGGTCTCGTAGACGACTACGCCTTCGACCATCGAGTAGATCGTGTAGTCTTTGCCCAGGCCAACGTTGCGGCCGGGTTTGATCTTGGTGCCGCGTTGGCGAACCAGGATGTTGCCGGAAAGTACACGTTCGCCAGCGAATTTCTTTACGCCAAGGCGTTGTGATTGACTATCTCGACCGTTGCGGGATGACCCGCCACCTTTTTTATGAGCCATTACTATACCTCTCTATTCTGCAGCAGCCTCAGCGGCTGGCTCCTCGGTTTCTTTCGTGGCTTTGGATTTCTTCGCGGCTTTTACGGCGATTTTCTCGACCTGCAGCCGGGTATACCACTGGCGATGGCCTTTCTTCAGGCGATATCGCTTGCGAGGGTGGTATTTGTAGATCAAAACTTTGGGGCCTTTGAACTCTTCGACTACAGTGGCGGTAATTGTGGCGCCATCTACGGTCGGGGTTCCTACGGTGACCTTACCATCATCGGAGATGAGTAAGACGTCTTCAAGGGAGACCTTCTTACCAGGTTCCAGGTTCAGGCGGTCGACCTCGATCCAACTGCCTTCAACGGCTTTGTACTGCTTGCCACCGCTTTCTACAATGGCATATTTCATGAGCTTCCTCCAAGCTTCACTTCACCACCGTTTTCCGCGCTTGCTGCGCCGATTTGGGGGGAAGTTGGGGATTGATGATATTCGCACACAATATTAAACCCCAGCGGCCTGCTGGGGCAGTGCGGGAGGTATTATACAGGAGACTCGTACCTCCGTCAACGTTTTTAAATTAATCTTTTGCAAGAAAACAGGGTATCTACATCTATATGTATACTTCTGGGTTCACGCAGTTGGGTAGTTTTTCGCCTTTCAACCCAGCGATCAGGTTGGTAGCGGCCATGGTCGCCATCTTGCCGCGCGCGGCTACACTGGCGCTGGCGATATGTGGGGCAACGATCACGTTTTCCAAATCCAGCAGTTTGTGGTCGCCGGGCAATGGTTCGGGATCGGTCACGTCCAGGGCGGCGTAGGCGATTGCGCCGGTGGAGAGCGCATCGTAAAGGGCGTGCGTGTCGACGACCGGGCCGCGGGCGGTATTGACCAGGATGGCTGTGGGTTTCATTTTCTCAAAGGCGGCTGCGTTCATGATATGACGGGTAGCATCTGTCAGCGGCACGTGCAGGGAGACGTAATCCGACTCCGCCAGCAGTTCATCCAAACCAACACATTCAGCACCGATCTCTTCTGCATAAGCATCGTCCTTGCAGAGTGGGTCGTAGTAGAGCACGCGCATATCGAAGCCCTGCGCCCGTTTTGCCATACCTTTACCAATGCGCCCAAAGCCGATGATACCCAACGTGGCGCCGGTGATGTCTTGCCCGAGTAGCAGCTTGGGCCCCCAGGTCTTCCATTTCCCGGCACGGGTAAAATTGTCTGCTTCCACCACTCGACGGGCGGCAGCCATCAGCAGAGAAAAGGCAAAATCGGCGGTCGTGTCCGTCAGCACACCTGGTGTATTGCCAACCGGGATGCCGCGTTTAGTGGCGGCGGGCACGTTGATATTGTCGTAACCCACGGCGTAATTGCTGATCACTTTGAGCTGTGGCCCGGCAGCGTCCATTACCTCACCATCAACGGGGTCGGTGAGCAGGCACAGCAGCCCATCTATGCCCTTGACGTGCGCCAGAAGTTGGGCGCGAGTGGGTGGAAGTTCCTCTGGCCAGATTACCGCATCACAATATTCCTGAATTTGTACCAGACCGGCATCAGGGATCAATCGGGTGACGAACACTTTTGGCTTTTCCATACCACACTCCACAGCTTCACAAATAATGTATTCAGTCGTTCTGGGTATTATACACTTGCCGTTATGCTTATTGAAGAACTAGGTTGATCTAATTCATTATCGTATTGTGGTTTCGGGCTTGGTATAATTTTTTTACTGATGTTGATGATCGAGACCCATAATGGAATAAGGCAGCTTTTCATCGAGAATATTGCGGCAGTCTGGTTGTCTTAGCGTAAGTGGAATATAGATGAGACCCAAACAGGAGTTAGATGTGAAAATCAGCAAAGTACACCGTATATTCTTTTTAATCTTGATCCTGGTTCTTGTCAGTGCTTGTGGGCCGGCGGCTACCGAAGCACCGGTGGAAGAGGCGCCCACTGAAGAGGCTGCTCCGATTGAAGCAGTACAGGAAGAAGATGAATCTGCGCCGCCCGAAGAGCCTACACTGGAACCAACGGAAGTCGTTGTCGAATTGCCGACAGAAACACCTTCCATGCCATTTAGCCTGACCAGCCCGGTATTCGCTCAAGGCGAGACGATTCCCACGCAATATACTTGTGACAGCGAGGATATTTCGCCACCGCTGTTGTTCGGTGACGCGCCGGAAGGTACCCAAACTTATGTGCTGATTATGGATGACCCCGATGCACCAGGCGGAACTTGGGTGCATTGGGTGCTTTACAACATCCCGGCCGAGACGCGCGAATTTACCGAGAGTCAGTCGGATGCCACCTTACCTGATGGCACTGTGCAAGGTAACAGTAGTTGGGGATCGGTGGGCTACGGTGGTCCGTGCCC
>JBNKDB010000160.1:0-3437 GCA_050288045.1 Anaerolineales bacterium
CGCGCAGGGCGGTGCGGTCGTCCCAGGGGTATTCGGTCTCGCCGAAGCACATCGACTGCTCATGGCCCTTGCCCAAGGCCAACACCACATCCCCTGGCTGTGCCAACTCCAATCCAAATTTAATGGCTTCGCCGCGGTCGCGCACCCGCCAGAAGGTCTTCCCTTCCACACCACCTTTGGATTCGGCTCCGGCGGCCATCTCGGCCAGAATATCGTCCAGCGATTCGGTGCGCGGGTCTTCGGCGGTCAACACGGTCAGGTCGGCCAGTTCAGCGGCGGTTTCGGCCATCATGCGCCGTTTGGCGCGGTCGCGCAGCCCGGCCGCGCCAAACACGGCGATCACGCGCCCATCCGTAAACTTACGCGCCGCTTCGAGCGTGCGTTTGAGCGCATTGGGGGTGTGCGCAAAATCGACGATGGCCGTGAAATCCTGGCCCAGGTCGATACGCTCCATGCGTCCCGGCACCCCTGCCAAAGCGGCAATGCCCACCCGGGCCGCCTCCGGGTCCAATCCCAGGCCAACCACCGCCGCCCCAATCGCCGCCAAACAATTGGAGACGTTGTACTCGCCGAACAGGTTGCAGGTGATCGGGATTTCAAAACCGGGGCCGTGAGCGGTGAAGGTCAGGCCGCTGGGCGTATGGGTGATCGCGTTGGCGTACAGGTCAGCTTCCGGCGTCAGTCCATAACTGAGCTGCGCCACTTTGGTCACACCCGCCAGGTACTCGTAGGAAATATCATCGCGGTTGAGCACCGCCAGTTGTGAGATCGGCTGCACTTTTTCGTGCGCGGCAGCCAGCCCGGTGAACAGGCGCGCCTTATCGGCGCGGTACGTTTCGTAGGAACCGTGCCAATCGAGGTGCTCGTGGGTAATATTGGTGACTATGCCGATGTCGAAGTCGGCGGCGATCACGCGCTGCTGCGCCAGGCCGTGCGAGGTAGCTTCCAACACGGCGTGGGTCAGGCCAGCGTCCACCATTTGCCGCAGATAACGCTGCACGTCCATCGCTTCCGGCGTGGTGACGTGGAAACCGGTATCCAGCACCTCCCCACCGATCACCGCATTGACAGTCGAGATCATGCCCGCCTGCAACCCGGCCGCCCCCAGGATTTGGTAGAGCAAGTTGGCAGTGGTGGTCTTGCCGTCGGTGCCGGTCACCCCCAGCATAATCAGGTTACGGGCCGGGTAGTTGTAAAATGCAGCCGAAATCTGCACCAGGGCAGTGCGGTCATCGGCCACCTGTACGTAGGGGATATCCTGGTCAATGGTCGGGCGCGTGCCCACTACGGCCACACCACCACGCGCGATCACATCATTGATGAAATCATGCCGGTCGATCTCCCCAACCAGCGCCACAAATAAGTCGCCCGGCTGCACCAAACGCGAGTCGATCGCAATTCCGCTGATGTTCACGGCAGGAACGGGGGTAAGCGGGGCGACGGTTTGGAAGAGGTCAGGGAGGGGTACGGTTCTTGGGGGCATGCTGAGTCCTTGGAAAGGTTTTTGAGCAGTCAGAAGTATAAAGCAAAGGGCGAGCGCTGGCAACCGGGAGCTTTGAGCGGTCAGCCTTCAACCATCAATCCTTTTCCAATACGCAAACGATCACGCCAGACAAGAGCAATCAATCACTCAAGAAAGCCCTCAAGTATTTCTCACTCCGTTCGAAATGACAGCTCGAGGGGATATCCAACCCAATTGCGACAAATCAACAGTCGCCAGCAGCAATCAGTCCATTTACCCACATCTATCCGCCCTATACACTACAAGTCTTCTTGTCTACACGTTTACCTGTCTACTTATCTACCTGTTTACTTATTCACTGATTACTGGTTGCCTGGGCGTCTAAGCGCCTCCCTTAAAAACAAAACGCCTACGGGGAATCCGTAGACGTTCATTGCTTTACAACGAATAATTTGTCGTATGGCGCGCTTAGTTCAAGCTCTGCCGCAGAGTATCCAGCTTGCCGGAAACCGAGTCATCGAGCACCTTACCGCCAACCTGCACGCGCAGGCCGCCGAGGATGCGGGGATCGACCTTGAAGGTCACTTCGGCATCCTTCCCCAGTTTGGCAATCACGTCGGATTGGACGGTTTTTTGCTCAGCTTCGGTCAGCGGAATGGCGCTGGTCACCACGGCCTCTTCGCCCTTGACACTGGCACCTTCCAGCACGGCAACCTTGCCGCTCTTCACGCCGGAGAAGAATTCATCGATCAAGGCACGCTGGCGTTTTTCGTCCAATGCCTCACCGATCAGCTTCTGCGTGGCAGCCATCGCCAACGCCCCGATCTGGCCGCGCGCTTCACCAAGCACACGGTTGCGTTCCTGCTCGGCTTCGGTGCGGGCGGCATCCCTGATCTTGGCAGCATGCTGTTCAGCTTCGGCAATGATCTGGTGGGATTGTTCTTCGGCCCGCGTAGCGATCTCGGCGGCGTCCGTAGCGGCCTTGGCACGCGCATCGGCCAACACTTTTTCAGCCTCTTGCTCGGCATGCTCGCGCGCTTCGGCGGCGATGCGGGCATCTTCCAAACCCTGGGCAATATCCGTCCGGCGCTTCTCGAGCATGGCAATCAGGGGTTTATACACCCAGGCTCGCAACACCAAGAGCACGATCAGGAAACTGCCGATCTGGACGAGTAAATATCCTAAGTTAAGTCCTAATGCTTCCAATGGAACCTCCTATACCGTCTATCAGGCGGGTTAGGCAACGAAGATCAGCAGCAGGGCGACAACCAGACAATAGATTGCCACGGCTTCGGCGAAGGCGATGCCCAGAATCATGTTGGTCTGTACGTCACCGGCCGCATCGGGGTTACGAGCGATACCTTGCACGGCACCACTGCCGAGGATACCGATCCCCAATCCGGCCCCAATCGTTCCCAACATTGCCAGTCCGGCTCCAATCATTCGGGCTGCGTCAAAGTCCATGTTCTTTCAACCTCCATTTGGTGTAAAAAGTTTTTTAGTTTTACGATTATTTTGATTCCGGGGAAACCCCGGCGGGAATTGCTGCAATTTAGTGGTGTTCTTCTTCGTGGTCGCCGTGGGCGTGGGTGGCACCAACCATGAAGACCATGGTGAGCATCCCAAACACGAAGGCCTGCAGAGCGCCAAAGAAAAGCTCCAGCAGGTAGAAAGGCGACTGCATGAAAACCGGCACCAGCGTACCGATCACGAACAACAGCACCTGCCCGGCGAAGATCACGCCAAACAAACGGAAGGCAAACGAGATGATCTTCGAGGTCTCAGAGACGACTTCAAGCAAGCCGACTGCAAAATTGACCAATGCCAGGATGAAATCGAGCGGATTGCCAAAACCCGGCTTTTTCCAAGCCTTACCCAGATCACTAACATTGATGTATTTACGCAAGTATTTACGTCCCAGCACCATCAAACCGAATATTTGGGTGACGGAAACCGAGATCAGCGCCAGGGCAAC
>JBNKDB010000161.1:0-7984 GCA_050288045.1 Anaerolineales bacterium
GATAATCCCGACGGGATCGGCAGTTGTAAAGAAACCGTTGACGAAGCCGGTAACCCGGTCCTGACTTATGTCGAGCCATGGGTCTTCGATACCGTGCAGCAAGGCATGCGCCAGGCGGTCACCGCCGGTACGCTTTCCAAAGAGTTCGCTAACGTCGGTGTTGCCGCCGCAGGCAAGACTGGCACGGCCGAGTACTGCGATGATATTGCCAACTCCAAGAACCTGTGCATCCCCGGCAACTGGCCCACCCATGCCTGGACGGTAGCCTACGCCCCTTACGATGATCCCGAGATCGCCGTGGTGGCCTTCGTCTATAACGGTGGTGAGGGTGCCAGTGTGGCCGGACCGATCGTGCGCCAGATGATCGAAGCCTACTTTGAGCTAAAATCCATCGACGCTGAAACTGGTGCACCGTAGCCGTTTCAGCCTCTAGGAACTGACCGTAATAGCCATTATAGATAAGATAAATACAAACGGTCAGTTACCCAATTCCCTCCCCTTTCCCCAATTCGCCTTTTAGGACTTCATGCTATAATCGAGCTATTAAGAGGCTGAGTATGCGTCCAGATGTACAGATAAAAGGCATCCGTGAGGGTCTCCTGATCACCCTCGGCGATGGAGAATGGCCGGAGGTGCAGGCTGTCTTGCTGGAAGAGTTCGAGCGGCAGGCGAATTTTTTGCGTGGCGCCAAGATCATCCTCGATGTGAAGAACCACATCCTGAACGCAGCCACGCTGGGAAAACTGCGCGACCTGCTCTCCGATTATGAAGTCTCGCTTTGGGCGGTCTTGAGCGACTCGCCCACCACCGAACAAACCGCGCAAATGCTGGGACTGGCAACCCGCATTCACCAGCCCGCCCCGGAGCAGGTCAGCCGCCCAATCGACACCAATCTGGGCGGTGAGGAAGCCATCCTGGTCAAACGCACCCTGCGCTCCGGCTTCAGCCTGGAATATCCCGGGCACATCACCGTAATCGGTGACATCAACCCGGGGGCAGAGGTAATTGCCGGTGGTAATGTGCTGGTATGGGGTCGCCTGCGCGGTATGGTGCATGCCGGGGCAGAAGGCGACGAAAGCGCGGTAGTCTGTGCTATGGAATTGGCCCCGACCCAACTGCGCATCGCCGGGGTGATCGCCGTATCCCCACAAGAACGCGGCGAGCACAAGCCCGAAGTGGCTTTCATCCGTGAGGGTCAGGTAGTCGCCGAACCCTGGACACCGTCCAGCCTCAGCCGGGAAGGCCAGAAGCTTTCTCGCTAACACAACCCATAAAACGTATCAACGTTATCAACTGATTTATTAGGAAAAACTATGGCCGGAAAAGCAATCACAATTACTTCAGGTAAGGGAGGCGTAGGCAAGACCACCGCTACCGCCAATCTGGGTGCCGCCATGGCAGCCAGTGGCAAGAAGGTGGTCTGCATCGATGCCGACATCGGCCTGCGCAACCTGGACATGGTCATGGGCCTGGAAAACCGCATCGTCTACGATCTGGTCGACGTGATCGAAGGCCGCTGCCGCTTGCGCCAGGCCATGATCCGCGACAAGAAACTGCCCGACCTGTACCTGATCCCCGCTGCCCAAACGCGCGACAAGAGTGCCATTTCGCCCAGCGATATGGTGCGCCTGTGCGACGAACTGCGCCAGGAAGTCGACTATATCTTCATCGATTCTCCGGCGGGCATCGAACGCGGCTTCCGCAATGCAATTGCTCCGGCCGATAGTGTAGTGATTGTTACCAACCCCGAAGTCTCCGCCGTACGTGATGCCGACCGCATCATCGGGTTGGTCGAAGCCGAGGAAAAAGGTCCCGCCCGCCTGATCATCAACCGCATCAACCCCAAGATGGTGCAGCAGGGCGACATGCTGACCGCGGACTATATCCTCGAACTGCTGGCTGTCGACCTGCTCGGCCTGATCCCGGAAGACGAGAACGTGATCGTGAGTACCAACCGGGGCACGCCGATTGCCCTGGATGGCAAGAGCCGGGCTGGAGAAGCCTTCCGCAATATTGCCAAACGCCTTGACGGCCAGGACGTCCCACTGATGGAATTGAACGTCGACGATGGGTTCTTAGGCCGCATTTCGCGCTTCATTCGCCCCGGAGGGAGTTGAACATGAGTAGCTTCCTGGATCGTCTGAGTGGAAAAAACCGCAAGAGCGCTTCTTTAGCCAAGGAACGCTTGCAATTGGTTCTGATCCACGACCGCACAAACCTGCCCCCGGGTGTGATGGAAGACCTGCGCGACGAATTGATCCAGGTGATCTCCCGCCACATTGATGTTGACAGCGATGCCGTATCCATCGAGATCACCCACGATGGTCGCAACCAAAGCCTGGTTGCCGATATTCCCCTCAAACCCGCCCGTCGAGGACTTCACTAGCCGCAACGCGTATGCGCACTGACATCTGGCGTCATTTCGACTTCATACTCTTGGGCATCATGACGATCATGATCATTTTTGGCGTGGCCATGATCCGCTCTGCGATCGCGGGCAACATCGGCTTGATCGAACTCAACGTGGTCGGCCGCCAAATCATCTATGCCTCTTTTGGCATTCTGGTCATCATTATCGTCACATTTATCGACTACCACCTATGGGCCACAATTGGCCGGGTGCTGTACGGCGTACTCTTCGTACTGTTCGGTTTGATCGCCGCTACCGGCGAAGCCGCCTTTGGTTCATCACGCTGGCTCGACTTCTTTGGCCTTTTCCCCATCCAACCCTCCGAATTAGCCAAGATCACCATGATCATCATTCTGGCCGATTTTTTCTCGCGTAACCAATAGCGCATCAAAGATTTGCGCTGGGTGGTACGCAGTTTCCTGTTGGCGGGCGGCCTCCTGATTCCCGTCTTGCTCCAACCCGACCTGAGCACGTCGATCGTGCTCGGGGTGATCTGGTTCGCCCTGCTGTGGGCAACCGGCCTGGAGTGGAAACACCTGGCGCTCTTCGCCATGCTCGGTCTACTGCTGCCAATTATCACCTTCCCTTTTCTGGAAGACTACCAGCAGCAGCGCATCGTTACCTTTGCCTTTCCCGATCCAGACGCCCGCTATGGTGAAGAATACAACATCAACCAGGCCCAGATCACAATTGGTTCTGGGGGCTGGTTTGGCCTGGGTTACGGGCAAGGTTCCCAAACCCAATTACGCTATTTGAAAGTGCGCCATATTGACTTCATCTTTGCCTCGATTGGGGAGGAGTTTGGATTCGCCGGGAATATGTTCGTGATGGTCTTGCTGTTTTTGCTGATCTGGCGCATCCTACGCGCCGCCCGCCTGGCCCAGGATACCTTTGGCGCACTGCTCTGTTTCGGGGTCGCCGCCCTGATCGCATTTCAGGGCATGGTCAATATCGGCGTGAATCTCAATCTGCTGCCGGTTACCGGGCTTACGCTGCCCTTTGTCAGTTACGGGGGGAGTTCTTTGCTATCCTTGATGCTTGGGATCGGCCTGGTGCAAAGCGTGGTCGCCCGCCATAAAGTATTAGAGTTTTAGAGCCTTCAGCGGTCAGCTGTCGGCTTGCTGCGTGCTCGATTCTCCCTATTCTATAAATCCATACAAACTATCGTAAGCATGAGGGTAAATTACTGCTGATATAATTCGGTATTCAGCACATCAACATCTAATGGAAAGGGATGAATGGATGGACTCGAATGATCCCAATACCCCCATGACTGAAGAAGAGATACTTGCAGCCACAGTCGGCGAACGGCAACCACATAACAACACCGTGCATCTGGCCCCCTATGATCCAGCCTGGCCGACGATGTTCGCCCAATTGAAGCAGCGGGTAGCGCAAGCACTTGGAGACAAGATTTTGTTGCTGGAGCACGTCGGCTCGACATCAGTGCCGGGCTTATCGGCCAAACCGATTATCGATATGTTGCTGGTGGTGGAAGATTCAAGTGATGAGGATGCCTACGTCGCGTCCTTAGAACAGCAAGATTTTAACCTGCGGATTCGGGAACCCGACTGGCACGAGCACAGATTGCTCAAGTTCGTTGATCCAAAGACAAACTTGCACGTGTTTTCTGACGGATGTGAGGAAATTGAAAAAATGCTACTCTTCCGCGACTGGCTTCGAACCCACGCCGAAGATCGATTGCGCTACGAAGAGGCCAAGCGTGAACTAGCAGCCCGTATCTGGAAATATACCCAGAACTATGCTGACGCCAAATCCAAGGTTGTCCAGGAGATCATGGCTCGCGCTCGCCACGCCTGAAACCACTTACTACTCGATATTCGTGAATCGAGAGCCGGAAAACGTTTCCTGGCATGCCCCATTTTGAATCCTAGTGCTAAGTTGTGCAAAATCGGCAGCGCTGTTTCCAGAAATTAACGTATAATACCCTACGCAAGAAAACATTATAAATCGGCGTATTCTATTCAGGAGTTTTATGTCTTCATCAAGTTCCAATTTACCACCCGTGCGTGTGCGCTTTGCCCCCTCCCCCACCGGACTTACCCATTTGGGAAGTGCCCGCACAGCGTTATACAATTACCTCTTGGCCCACAATACCGGCGGGCAATTCATCCTGCGCTTCGAGGATACCGACAATAAGCGCTACGATCCCCAGGCCGAAGACGACCTGATCGACAGCCTGCACTGGCTGGGATTGCAATGGGACGAAGGCCCGGATATCGGCGGCCCGCACGCGCCTTACCGCCAGTCGGAACGCAAGGCCATTTATCAAGAATACGCCCAACAACTGATCGCACAAGGCGACGCCTTTTACTGCTTCTGCACCCCGCAAGAATTGGACGCGGCACGCAAAGAGCAGCTCAAGAACAAAGAAAACCCGCACTACCCCGGCACCTGCCGCCACCTATCGCCCGAGGAAGCTCAGGCGCGCGTCGATGCCGGAGAGTCACATGTCGTGCGCTTCAAAATGCCCAAAGCGGGCAGCACTACTGTGGTAGATTACCTGCGCGGCGAGATCACCTTCCAGAATGAGAACCTGGATGACTATATCCTGATCAAGTCCAATGGTCTGGCCGTCTATCACCTGGCGGCCATGGTCGACGACCACTTGATGGGCATCACACATGTTTTCCGCGGCGAAGAGTGGGTTTCCACCTTCCCGCTGCACGTGCGCATTTACGAGGCTTTCGGCTGGCAACAGCCCACCTGGGTACACCTCTCCCTGTTCCTCAAGCCCGAGGGCAAGGGCAAGATGAGCAAGCGCGCCACCGAAGAAATGAAGCAGCTCACCGGCAAATCGATCTTTGTGCAAGACATGGAAGAGATCGGCTACCTGCCCGAAGCCGTAGTCAACTGGATCGCCCTGATGGGCTGGAGCTACGACGGCGAAACTGAATTCTTCACCCTGGAAGACCTGGTCGAGAAGTTCAATATCGACAAGCTCAACCCATCCGCGGCGGCAATCGATTTCAAGAAACTCGACCATTTCAACGGCCTGCACATCCGCAGCCTGACTGTTGAAGACCTGGCGCAACGCATCAAGCCCTTCTTCGAAGCCGCCGGGTACCAACCAGACGATGCCACGCTAGTGGAGATCGCCCCATTGATCCAGCCGCGTCTGGTCACCCTGGACGAAGCGCCTACCTGGGCCGGGTTTTTCTTCGAAAGCGAAGTCAAGCCGGAAGCCGCAGACCTGATTCCCAAGGGCCTGGATGCCGCTCAAAGTCTTGATATTGCCAGACGCGCCCGCGCGCTGATCGCCACGCTGCCGGATTTCAGCCATGAAACAGCCGAACAACCCATGCGCGACCTGGCCGAAGAACTCGGCGTCAAGGTCGGCCAGTTATTCGGTGTCTTGCGCATCGCGCTGACTGCCCAACAAGTCAGCCCGCCACTGCTCGAAAGCATGCAAATCATCGGTCGCGAAACCGTGCTCCAGCGCCTGGACCAGGCCAGCTCCCTGCTGGAGAAAATGGCCTAAACGAACCCACGTATTGTATAATTCAACCGATTGGACATCCCCCTCACCTGACCATACCTGTCAGGCATAAGGTGATGGTCTTCCAGAAAAGCAGGGAGACAATTTCCATTGTTCCAAACCGAACAGGAACCCATGCACCCCGGCCTGAACCGGGGGCATTAAAATAGGATATGTTGTTATGAGTGAAAACGAAACCACCACCAACTTTATCCGTGAGGAGATCGACAAGGACCTGGCCTCCGGACGCTACAAGACCGTGCACACCCGCTTCCCACCGGAGCCGAACGGCTACCTGCACATCGGCCACACCAAAGCGATCATCATCGACTATGGCACGGCTGAGGATTACGGCGGGCTGTACAACCTGCGCTTCGACGACACCAACCCCACCAAGGAAGATGTCGAATACGTCGATGCCATCAAAGACGATATCCGCTGGCTGGGATTCGACTGGGAAGACCGCGAATTCTACGCCTCCGATTATTTCGACCAGCTTTACGAATACGCCATCCAGCTCATCAAAGCAGGGTTGGCTTATGTAGACGACTTGAGCGCCGACGAAATCCGTGAATACCGCGGTACGCTGACCGAACCCGGCAAGGCAAGCCCGCACCGGGAACGCTCGGTTGAAGAGAACCTCGAACTGTTCGAACGCATGAAGAATGGTGAATTCGCGGAAGGCGAACGCGTGCTGCGCGCCAGGATCGACATGGCCTCACCCAACATGAACATGCGCGACCCGATCATGTATCGCATCCTGTACGCCCGCCACCACCGCACCGGCGACAAGTGGTGCATCTACCCGACCTACGACTGGGCACACGGCCAATCCGACTCGATCGAGGGCATCACCCATTCGCTGTGCTCGCTGGAATTCGAAAACCACCGCCCGTTGTACGAATGGTTCATCGAGAAGCTGGGCATCTTCCCCTCCCGCCAGATCGAATTCGCCCGCCTGAACATGACCTACACCATGATGAGTAAGCGCAAGCTGCGCCGCCTGGTGGAAGAGGGCCTCGTCGAGGGCTGGGACGACCCGCGCATGCCCACCATCCAGGCCCTGCGGCGCCGCGGTTACCGCCGCGAGGCCATCCACGCCTTCATCGAGCGCGTCGGTGTTGCCAAGACCAACAGCGTGATCGACTATGCCTTGCTCGAGCACACCGTGCGCGAAGACCTGGACCCGATCGTGCCACGCGTCATGGCTGTGCTGCACCCCCTCAAGCTGGTCATCGAGAATTTCCCGGCCGATCAGGTCGAAGAATTCGACGTGGATTACTACCGCCACGATGGCGACCGGCACGAATCCCGCAAAGTGCCGCTCACGCGTGAGGTCTACATCGAGCGCGACGACTTCATGATCGATCCGCCCAAGAAATACTTCCGTCTGGCTCCCGGACAGGAGGTACGCCTGATGAACGCCTGCCTGGTGACCTGCACCGACTACAAGGTCGACGAAGAGACCGGCGATGTCACCGAAGTGACCTGCACCTACGACCCCGAATCGCTGGGCGGACAAGCCCCCGACGGCCGCCGCGTGAAGGGCACGCTGCACTGGGTGTCTGCGGAGAAGGCCATCGAAGTCGAAGTACGCATTTACGACAAGCTTTTCACCGTGGAAGCCCCAGACGACACCGAAGAAGGTGAGGATTTTACCGATTTCCTCAACCACGACTCGCTGGAAACGATCACGGACGCCAAACTGGAACCCAGCCTGGCAGACGCCGAACCGGGCAGCCGCTTCCAATTCATGCGCCAGGGCTTCTACTATATCGACCCAGTAGCGACCGAAAAGGAAGGCCACCCGATCTACAACCAGACCGTTGCCCTGCGCGACTCTTGGGCCAAGATCCAGGCCAAACAAAAGTAACCCCAACTTGGATCTGCTTACCAAGCCAAAAACAGGACGGCCACATGGCCGTCCTGTTTTGTTGTTGAGGCAAATTTGTAGAGATAGGGACAACCTAGGATTGTCCATAACCTGTCCTAATTCATACCGGGATTACGAAACTCGATCTTGCATAAAGCAAGCATGTAGGGGCGGACTGCGTCCGCCCTGGGCGCATGCAATG
>JBNKDB010000162.1:0-9527 GCA_050288045.1 Anaerolineales bacterium
CTGTGGATCGCTTTCGGTATTTTCCACGATCAGCGGCTCGCGGGATACGAGCATGGCCTGGACCAGGGGCGCTTCGGCGGACAGGGGTGTAGCAGGTGAGTCTTTTTCGAATTCTCGATCTGTCGGGGTTATATAACGCCGGTAGTGGGTTTCGATCACATCGCTTTCCCCGAGCAGCTTGATGTTCACGGCCTTGCAAGGCACGGCGCGCATGGTCTGCTGCAAGATGTGTTCGAGTACCTGGTTCAGTTCCAGGGTTCTATTCAAGATGGCTGACGATTCGGCCTGGGCCTCGGCCAGTTCACGTTGGACACGCTCTGCCTCATAGAGCCGGGCGTTTTCAATTGCCGTTGTGGCCTGCACGCCTAGCTTTTCCAGCAACTGTTCGTCTTTTTTCGAGAAAATATTGGGCACGGTGCTAACCGCACTGATCGTACCGAGTCGCTTATCACCATTCATTACCGGTACGACGACCATCGAACGGATATCCGAAGTTGTGTTCGACTCAAGGTATCTGGGGTCTGTCTCCACATTGTTGACGGTGATCGTTTTTCCTTCGGCGATCACATAACCGGCGATGCCGCGCCTTTCGCGCATGCGAGAGGTGTGCCGGGCTTCTTCTTGCAGATCGGCAAAGTTGAATTCCCCATTAGGAAGCACGGTCAATCTGGGGAATTCGATTGGGCTGGCTTTTGGATCGGCTGAATAGACCGCAACCGAGTAAAGCCGCTCTTTCTTTTCGTCGAAAAGGTGAATGATCCCTCGGTCTACATTAGGGATGATCTCTACAACGGCTTTAACAATTTGCTTGAAGATGATCTCCAGATCGAAGGTCTCATTGAACGTTCTACCAATTTCAGCAATCGCTTCGGTTTCTTGCAGGACACGCAGGTTGTTTTCGGTTAGCGTGATCTGGTGGATACCATTGGCCGCAATGTTGACCAGGAAGCGCACCTTTCTGATATTCTCTTCGGAAAAGGTGTCTCTGGCGCCAACCCATAGGACACCGAATGCGCCCTCCTGTGAGAAAAGAGGAATACAAGCAATTGCATTTAAGCCATTTAGGATTTCTGGTTTGCTGAATGGATTATCCGTTAGTGCTTGAAAATTCTGGTAAGGTCGTTCGGTTTTTATTGTTTGGAGCGTAATCTCTTCGGTGATGATCTTTGGTGTTTGTAGCCAGTCTTTCCATGCTCCTTGTGCAGCTTCAACAATAAATTCGCCGGAAAGGGGGTGTTCAAGGATCAATGCTCCACCATCGATATCAGCTACGGATTGGAGTTTATCCATAATAATGGGGAGCATATCTGCCCGATTTGGAACGCCGCGCAGCACTTGGGTCAGGTCTGAAGCCATCGCTTCAAGTTCCCTTTCCCCGCGTTTCATTTCGGTAATATCCCGCCAGATGAATTGATAACCAATCAACTTGTCCGCAGCGTTTTTTCTGGCGGTAGATGTGATGCGCGCTTCGATGACTGTATCGTCTTTCGCTTTTAGCTGGGTATCGAAATTCCGCAGGGATTGGCTTTGTTTGAGGTGTGACCACAGTCGTTGGTAATCTTGCTGGGCTAAGAATATGTCTGCTAAATCCATCTCCGCTAATTCTGCCTGGTTGTATTGCAGCGAGCGGGTCATGGAATGGTTTACGTCGAGAATCTTGCCAGCATCGTCGATCAGGAAGATCGCTTCGCCGGAATCCTCAAAGATGGCCCGGAACTTTTCTTCATTTTGTTTGAGCGCTTCGGTAGCCTTTGTGCTTTCGGTGATGTCGAACACAATCGCGAACAGTAATTTTTTGCCGCTGATCGTCATTGGACTGGCCTGAATTTTGACATCCCGGACGTCACCATTGGCAATGCGATGCTTGAGGCTGGCCTGATAATTCTTGCCTTTGAGTACGCGGGCGATTTGTTTGCTGATTTGTTCGGCGGATAGGACAACGATTTCGATAAGATTTTTACCGCGCAGTTCTTCAATGCTGTATCCATAGAACTGGCAGGCTGCCGGATTGGCATAAACGATCTTTTGTTTAGTAGGATCGATTACCAGGATGATTGCAGGGCTGTTGGTGAGCATTGCCAGGTGGTTTTCGGCAACATTCGTTTTATGTTTTTCGAGGTCAAAAATATCGGAGAGCGATTCCAGATTATCCATGCTGATACCTGTATTGTGAGTTAAGCGAAACGGCATTCCATAAGCAATAGCATCATTGCAATTGCGTACATAGTATTACTATATTATGTCAAAGCAGTTGTGTCCAGTCAATCTTCATTACAGACTCCTGATAATCTTGTAAGGAGCCTAACGCTCGATTTTGGCAGGAATGAAACAAGGATTGTAATCGTTGCCGAGGATCAGGCGGTAGGCAAAGTGCGCCTTGGGATTAGGATCGAACTCGACGGCTGTATCTGATAACCCCAGGAGGTTGAGCAGGGCATTGGTCTGGGCTTCATCGGGGTTGGGTGTCAGCACGACAAGCTGCGTTGCGGTGGTGTTGCGTTGCTCGGCCAGGGCAATCTGCGTTTCCAAGCCGCCGTAGTGCAGGCGTTCGGCGGCCAGTACGTCCCAGTTTTGGTGATTGGTGCCGTTCCAGATCTCGACCATGGTCGCCAGATTCACTTCTTCCAATTCATCTGGCGGTGAAAGTGCCTCGGCCAACATGGCCTGGATGGCCGTGCCGTTTGGAAGCTGCACGCTGCCGCCTTGGGGGGTACGCCAACTGGTGGCCATGTTCGTGGAGATAAAATAGCTGCGGATTTGGGACGAGCGCAGGTCGGATACTAGCGGAATGAAAGTTGGCAAATCACCTGGACCGATGTCAGTGATCACCGCATCCTGCATTTCGGTGAAAAGCTGGGGTACCTGAGGAATGATGTCCAGTGAGAGGCCGCGTTCGAAAATTGCCCGCAGTACTTCCTGCTGCCTGCGCCCGCGGTCGAAATCGCTGGATCGCAGGCGCGAGCGCGCGTACCACAGTGCCAGGTCGCCATCCATGTGCACCACACCCGGCCCGACAGTGTACAGTTCCCAGTTGTCCTCGTCTTGGGCGTCTTTATTGGGGTCGATGATGTGCCAGTCTTGATAGGAGCACACCAACGGGATATCGATCCCACCTAACGTATTCACGATTTGCCGGAAGCCGTCGAAATCGACCAGCGCAATGTGATCGATCTCTACCCCCAGGTTATACAGGATGGTGTCTTTCAGCAGGCCTGCCCCGCCGCCGGGGTAGCCGATGCTTTGGCCGTGTCCCCAGGCGGTATTGATGCGGCTCATCGTCCAGCCCGGGATGTAGACGAACAGGTCGCGCGGGATCGAGATCATGGTGACGATCTCATGCTCGGGCTGGATATTGACGATAATCAGTGTGTCTGTGCGGAAGGCCTTGTTGGTGCTGGTATCTGTACCGATCAGCAAGAAGGTGATGCTGTCATCGGCAGTCTGGATCAGCATGGGGGTGGGCACGGGCGTAACCGGGGTTGGGCCAGGGGTACCAAAATAGGGCGATGGCCAGACGCGCGGCGTACGCGTCGGAGTCAGGCTGGGGGCCAGCGTTGCCTGGATTTGGGTTGGGTTGGGCGTGTTCGAGGGGAAGAGCACCGGGGGGCGCTCGAAGATGATCGGTGGGCCTCCGTCCCCCGGTTCGCTGGTGGGCGCATTGCAGGCCAGGGTTGCCCCCAGCAACACAACGATCGGCAGCCAGATCTTTCTGTGCATCAGGGAATGTTTAACGCCTCAAGCATTACGGAACGGACCAGATCCTGGTTGGGTAAAAGCACCTGGGCACCTTCGTAGGTCAACCAGGAGGTGACGTGTTCGGAACTGATCGCATAGCGATGCATGTTACTTCCATCCGCGGCAACTTTACCGGCAAGAGGCAGCAATGGGAACATATCGGTGAAGGTGAGGTCGGTCTTTACGAATTCATCCAGGTTATCATAGATTTCAGGCGCTTTGGAAAGCGCATCCATGCTGATCAGGCGCATGAAGATGCCTTGCAATACCTCTTGCTGGCGGCGGGTGCGATCGAAGTCGTTGGTGGTCTTGCGAGAGCGCACGTACCACAGCGCCGTATCGGCATCCATATGCACGGTACCGGGATAGACCGTGTACCAGTTGTAGCCTGTGCGGTGATCGGTCAACTCTTTTTCGACTTCCACATCGATTCCCCCTAGCAGATCAATGATCTGTTTGAATCCGCTGAAACTGACCATGGCGTAGTGGTCGGGGCGCACACCGAAATTGTATTCGAACATCAGACAGACCAGTTCAAAGTCGCCACGGAAATGGGCGGTATTGATGCGGTCCATGCCCCAACCCGGAATGAAGACGTACAGGTCGCGTGGGAAGGAGGTCACGTTCACGGTACCTAATTCGGTATTCAAGGTCAGCAGCAAGATCACATCGGTGCGGTAGGCCGTACCGTTGGGGCGTTTGTCTGAGCCAAGCAGCAGAATGTTGATCTGGTTGTCCGGCTGGGTGAACAGGCCCATCGCGGAGGTTGTCCCCGCACCGTAGAAACTGGGATCGATGCCATCCAACCAGTCTACTGAAGCAGGGGTCGAGGTCGCTAATGGGGCGAAAGTGGGCGTGGGGCTGATCGCGGGTGTTGGGGGGATTTCAGTTGGGGCCGGAGTGGGGGTGACCGGAATGGGCAAGAACGGCGTGGCGGTAGGGGTGGCGTTTGCCGGGACACCGACCAACTCGGCCGGCATGGCGGTATTTTGCTGCGCGACCGGTGCGATCGACTGTGCCAACCCAGGTGTCCCACAGGCGGCCAGCAGCAGGGAAAGTATGCCTAAGATCAACCGGTTACGCGAATTCATTGTCAGTATCGTTTCGAAACTTGTTTTTATATTAAGCGTGCAACTTTTGTACCAGTGCAGCATGCCAGCGCGTGAAACAAAGCGACAAGCGCCATCGCCTAAATTGTATACTGGAATTGTAATTTGCGCCGCTTTCCTGGCGGGCGATTGTAGGTGAGGAGACCCTGGGAGAGTGCTGGATTCAGTGTTTGAGAACGCGTAGATCGTTTGCCCGGGCTGAATGATCGTCGAGGCCCCCAGGCAGTTGGCAGCTTGCAGCTCGGCAACGGGAATGTTGTGGGTCAGGCCAATCCGGTGGAGGTTATTGGGAGTGGATGACCGGGGACTGCACCCATCCCTGGGATGGTGGGGGCGTATAGGTAGCTAGTCCAGAGGTGGCAGTGGGAAGGATCGCCGGTGGGGTATTGGTGGGACTGTTTGGGGGTTGGGTGATCGAGGGTAGGTTTGCCGGAGTGGTAGGACTAGCCGTAGTTGGTTGATTGCTTGGTTCCAAATTGATTGTGGCCAGACTTAAACCTACGACGACGGCAATGCATGAAAGCGTAGCGATCAGAATACCGAGCAAAAGCCGCCCTGATTTTTTCATGCTTCGATATGACCGTTACCGTTATTCGATGGGAGATTATTTTCGAGGGGCAGCAACACGCTGAAGGTCGCGCCTGCGCCTACCTCGCTGTCGACCCAGATGCGGCCGCCCAGCGCTTCGGTCAGCGCTTTGGCAATCGAGAGACCCACACCGGTATCGCCCACACCCTGGATCAGGGGATTGTCGGCGCGATAGAGCCGGGAGAATACGCGTCCCAGGTCTTCTGCGGGGATGCCGCCACCGGTGTCACTGATCTGTACCAGCACATAATCTTCTTGCCCGTAATCGGCTCGTACCTGGGCACGCAGGAGGATCTCGCCTTCTACGGGTGTGCATGCCCCGGCGTTTTGCAGCAGGTGTAAGATGATCTGCTGTAAGCTGTCCCGGTCGGTATGCAGCTTGGGCATCTCGCTTGGGATGTCCACGCGCAGGGCGATGTTCTTCTCGCGCAACTGGTTACTGGTGGTGTTGATCGTATCGTCGATCACGGAGATCAAGTCGACGTATTCCGGGCTGACATCGACCATGTCAGGATCGAGCGTAGCAATCTGGATCAGGTCGCCGAGCAGGGAGTTCATGCGGTCCGTGGAAGTTTTGACGCGTTCCAGGAACTTGCGTTGTAAAGCACCCAGGATACCGACCGATTCGCTGAGCAGCAGGTCGGTGTAGCCGATAATGGATGACATCGGTTGGCGCAGGTCTTGTGCCATTGAAGCGATCACTTCGTTTTGTTCGGCCGGAGGGGTAGCTTCAACCGGTTTGCTGACCGGCTGGGCAGCGAGTTTCTTCTTGGCATCGGCGAGCGCAACTTCCAAACCGGCGACTTCCGTAAGCGCCAGGTCCAGTTCTTCCTGCACCTTTGCGATTTCTTCAGCCGTTTGGGCGGCTTTTTCTGCATCCTGGGCGTCGGCCAATTGTGCTTCCAGGGCCTGGTTTGTGGTCTGGAGTTGCTCGTTCTCGATCTTATGTTTTTCGGCTTCAATAGCCTTCAATTGCAAGTCTTCAACCTGAGTTTGCAAATGTTGGTTTTCGGTACGCAGGACATCGAGCTTTTCCTGGATTTCAGTCAGGCTTTGTTTGGTTGGCCGGGTCTTGGCGGTTTCCAGTTCGGCTTCGAGCGCCGTCATCTGTTCGACCAATTCAGCTTTTTCTGCTTCTATGCTTTCCAGGGTGGTGAGTCTGGCAGTGAGCTCGTCCTTTTCAGTTTGTAGTTCTTCAAACGCGGCGAGTTGCTCGGTCAGTTCGGCTTTCTCCGCTTTCAGGGCTTCGAGTTCTGCCGCAAGTTCGGGCGCATCGTTGTTTGCTGCTTGGAGTTCTTCGATCTCGGCAAGCAGGATGGCATTCTCTTTGTGGAGTTTATCGAGTTCGTCTTTGGTCTTTCCCAACGTGGTGACGCTGGGCGCGGTGCCGAATTTGGCAGCGGCTTCCAGTTCTTCGATCTTTGCGACCAGGTCCGCCTTTTCGCCCTGCACCTTTTCTAGTTCGGCCTTGGCTTGCTCGGTTTTCTGTGCTGCTTCGGCCGCCATTTCCTCGAAAACTTCCAGTGAGGCAATTGTGGCCTTGAGATCATCATTCTCGGCTTTCAGCTCGTCGATCTTGTCGCTGCCTACAAAGACCTGCTGGGTGTTTTCATGCAGCAGGCTGAGTTCGCTGCGCAGTGTTTCGTTCTCTTTCTCCAACTGTTCGAGCGTCTCGCTGGCTTTACTATAGGCGCTTTGCACGCGGGCTAATTCTTCGATTACGATGATGTCGCCCGCTTCGACCCTTTGCAAGGTTTCGGCCTGGGCGGCCACCATCTCACGTTCAGCCTTTTCCTGTTCCAGTTCTTCCTTGAGGCGCTCGAATTCCTGGTTCTGGTTGAACGCGGTCTGCACCTTGTCGATGACCTGGATGATGGCAGGGGAAATTTCGTTGATGTAGGCGTGATCGTCTTCCGTCCAATTGCGCTGGGAGTAGGGAGAAAGCAGCACCAGTGTAGCGATGGCAGGTTTGTCCCCAGAAACAATCGGTACGGATAACAACCCGCCAACTGTATCTGAACCCAGCAGCTTGGCGAGGTTGGGTAGGTCTTTGGAGTCGTCTTCCGGCGGCAGCATCAAATAACTGCCACGCCGCATGGCGGCCGACAATTGCGGCACAATACTCTTCTTCAGGGTTGTGCCTTTGATGTTCTTTTCAGTGATCAGGTCGTAGCCGCATTGCACCACAACCTGACCGGCGTCGCCGGGCGTCACCAGCAGGCAGACGTCGGCGATGATCGCCTGGGAGATCACGGTGGTGAGTTTTTGGCACAGGTGGGCCGGATCGTCTTGCAATGCCAGGTCGAAGGTGTTCAGGAGGCGTTTGGTTTCAGTTGCCTTGAAGGGAAGCTTGGGAAGTTCGCCTGTCGAACTGTTCTCGCCTTCTTCAGCGGGAGTACTTTCTTGGCTGGCAGGTTGGGCGACCGGGAAGGTCTGGATCAGGGTGATCAAAAAGGGATAGGCTGCCAGTTGGGAGAGGCGGATCAGGCTGGAGAAGTTGCCGGGAAATTGTTTGATGAAAACGATGTAGGACAGCACACCAAAGAAAACCACCACGACGACCATGAAGCCATTCGCCCAGCCTTTGGGTTGAGCGGTGATCAAGATGACCTCTCCGGCCAGGATCACCAGGATGAGCAGCGCGATCCAGGCGATATCGAGCGGGCTGATATTGAAGGATGGGTAGGTTTGCGCATAGGCGGGATTGAGCCAGATCACTGTGCTGACAATCCCGGCAACCAAAAGCAGGCCGATGGTAGCGGCCGCCGCAATGTCGCCGGTGCGGTCGGACTTTTGAAAAGCCCACATCCACAGGATCACGACCAGACCAATTGCATCCAGGGCGCGTTCGATGGGGGGCAGGTAAATTTCGGGATCGGCGATCAGCCCGAAGGCGATCAGTAGCAACAGACGGATCCCCAGCAATACGCTGAGGCCGGCAATGCCGCGGCTTTTCAGGGAGGGCTCATTCTGGCGCGTGTAATTCACCGCGATCAATAAAGCCCCAAAGGCCCAGAATGTCATCATCAGGTGATAAACGATATAGCCGGGGGAGGTCGTTAACTGGTCTAGGATGTTGATGAGGAAGTCTGGTAGTTGCATTCTATAACCTCACGATGATTATAGCACGGCGAATGTAATCAAATAATCACAGATTCGTTTGAAAGAGATTGACAAAGTTCAAATTCCAGGTAAAATAACATGCGCAAGCCGAAGTGGCGGAACAGGCAGACGCGCTACGTTCAGGGCGTAGTGGGCTTTACGCCCATGTGGGTTCGACTCCCACCTTCGGCATGAGACCCCTCTTGAGGGGTTTCTTTTTTTAATCATCTTGGCAGATACCTTGCAACTTTATTGCCAGAATGCGAAGACGTTATGTTCAATTCTGAATTCGCTTGCGTCAGTATCGCGCTTGAGGTATCATGAAGCTATGGAAAAATTAAAGGTTTTGGGGAAGCGCATCTTTATTGTTGCTGGTTTGGCGTTGTTGGTATTCCTTCTAATGGACTTCAATAACCGCATGGCTTCCCTCACGCGCCTCAGTGCCCAGAATGACATTGAGGAGGAAAAGCTTTACGAACTCCAGGTGACCAAAGCATACCTGGAAACCCAGGTGGCTTATGCCGGTTCAGATAAAGCCGTGGAAGCCTGGGCGCGCGAAGAAGGCCGCTATGTGTTGGAAGGGGATGTGCCTATCTTTTTGCTCACCCCGGTGGGCTATACCCCGGAACCAAAACCGCAGCCAACCCCGACCGTACCCAGTTATACATTCCTCGAAGCCTGGGAAGAGTGGTTCTTTTCAGATGCACCTTGACGGTACTATGCGGGCGTGCTATAATGCCCCTCTTGTAAGACAATAAGCGACGCGGGGTGGAGCAGTGGCAGCTCGTCGGGCTCATAACCCGAAGGTCAGAGGTTCGAGTCCTCTCCCCGCTACTGAAAAGAAAAAGAGGCAAGGCCTCTTTTTTTGTTTAAGGTAGTTGGGTAACTGGAGTAAGGCGGCAGTGTTGGTACAACATCCAGTCAATTGGACTATCATGAAGACTGGTACATACTTTGGGGTTAGGACATTTGTAATAAAAGCACACAAAATTC
>JBNKDB010000163.1:0-3856 GCA_050288045.1 Anaerolineales bacterium
AATGCCACACACGATAACGACCCTCTTTAAACCAGTTCAGTTTGTTCAGCTTGCAACGCGCGCTTATCGATCTTGCCATGTGCGCTCTTCGGCAACGTGTCCCGAATTTCGATTTGTCGCGGCACAAAATAATCTTCCATATTCGCCCGGCAGTAACGCAGCACTTCCGCGGCAGTGATCTCTTCCAGATCCACGACCACGAACGCCTTGACGGCCTGTCCCAAAATCGGGTCGGGCACGCCAATCACGGCAACTTCCTGTACGCCTGCCATGCGGTAGAGGATGCCCTCAAGCTCTTTCGGGGCAACTTTTTCGCCCCGGCTCTTGATAATGTCATCCTTGCGGGAAACGAAATAGAAATAACCTGCTTCGTCCATTTTGAAAAGGTCCCCAGTGTAACATAGACGTTCACCAGGGATCGGGCCGGGCCGGAAACGCTCTGCACTGGCTTCAGCATCACGCCAATAGCCGCGCATCACATGCCGCCCGCGCACTACCAACTCGCCAACTTCACCCGGCCCCAGGCGCTGGCCAGCCTCATCTTCGATCCAGGCTTCCGTGCCGGGGATCGGGACGCCCACCGAACCAGGGCGTTCGTTCAATTGCTCCGGCGGCAGATAAAGCGTGCGCTTGGTTTCACTGAGGCCGTACATGGAGTACAGCGTCGCCCAATTGAACTTATCCCGCAATTGCTCGATATGCTCGACCGGCAGCGCCGCGGCGGTATTCGTCAGGTAGCGCAGGTTGGAGAGATCATAGTGGCTCAAATCGATTTGCAGGAGCATAGCAAAAGTGGTTGGTACCCCTGGGAAGCCAGTTACCTGCTCGGTTTCCATTTTCTTGAGCACTGCTGCCGGGAAAGTAAAACCCTTTTCCAGAACCAACCGTCCGCCAAAGCGGAAGGTCATCAATAATTGGTATAGGCCATAATCAAAAGACATCGGCACCGCACACAGGATCACATCGTCTTCGACGTTGCCAATGTAAGAAATGATCGAATCGGCTGCGAACACCATATTGCTGTGATCGCACATAATACACTTGGCATCGCCGGTGCTGCCGGATGTCGAGATCAGGCAGGCCAGATCCAGGTCGATGTTCACATGAGCAGGACGTTCGTCTGAGTATTGCCCCTGCACGGCGTCCCAACTAATCACATTTTCCGCGTCCGGCTCCCCGCCACTCACGATCAACGTCTTAAGTGAGGCGACCTGTGCAATCACTTCCTGGTTAGGCACATATCCGCGCTGGTCGGTAATCAATCCGGCACATTCACCAAGCTCCAGGAGATACTGCAATTTATCGCCTTTAGTGGTATGGTTGACGACCATAAACACACCCCCGGCCTTCAACACGCCAAAAATACTGACAACCAATTCAACGCTGTTGGGCATAAACAGCGCCACCCGGTCACCGCGGGCGATACCTTGCGCGCGCAAGGCCTGCGCCAGACGATTGGCGCGTTGCTCTACTTCTGTGTAAGTGAGACGCTCACTACCACTGACCAGGCAAACTTTTTCACCCAGGCGATCCGCACTGCGCTCAAGGAATTCATGCAGCAACATTGTCCACACCAATAATTATTTTCAAAAAATCCTAATTCGCTTTCGAGCGTATATAACCCGCCAGCTTACTGACCGAATCGAAATTATCGGGTACAACTTCGTGATCTTCAACAGCGATCTTGTAATTCTCTTCCACGAACATGACCAATTCCAGCACATTCATAGAATCGACAACACCTTCCTCCATGAATGAAGCTTCATCCGCAAAAGGATAACCATTGCCCGAAAACAAGATGTTTTCCGCGATGAAATTTCGAACGGCTTCTTCAATTTGCATAATCTTCAATCTCCTGATGACTTGAATGCTGAAAACCGCGCGCCAGTAAAATGCCCAGGTCTAACCATAATAAGCTGGTTTTTCCTGGGTAACCTTATTCATAGCAACACCAATAACCTTGACACCGGTGCGGTCAATCTGTTCCATCATGCCACGCACGTCTTTTTCTTTGCTTGAACCACTGGAAACTACCAGCAGCACACCATCCACCTTGGATGCCAGCACCAACGCATCGGGCACAAAGAACGGCGGAGCGTCAATGATCACGATATCCGCTCGCTTTTCAATCTCGTTGAGCACCCGATCCATCCGCGCCGAACCGAGCAATTCAGTTGTATTCGGCGGGGTAAAGCCACCAACGACTACGTTCAAATTCTCATCGACCCAGGGATGCATAACTTCATTGACGCTGATTCCGTTCAGGAAAACCTGGCTCAGACCAGAATCTTCGGGGATTCCCAAAGGCGTATGCAGTTTGGGGCGGCGCAGGTCGGCTTCAAGCAGCACAACCTTCTTGCCACCCTGGGCCAGCGATACCGCCAGGTTCGAGGCAATCGTCGTCTTGCCATCGGACTCGCTGGCACTGGTGACCACAATCGTCTTTAACGGCGAATCCAGCGTCGAGAATTCGACATTGATCCGTAGCGAACGGAAGGCATCCGTCACCGGTGAACGTGGATACTCGGATACATAATCCAGGGTATGGTTTTTATCATCGATCTTGGGAATATAACCAATCACCGGCCGGTTAACTACCTTCTGTACTTCCGCGGTAGTGGTCAGGGTATCGTCCAGATACTCCAGGGCGTACACTGCACCGGCACCCAGTACAAGTCCGGCAAAAGCAGTAATCGCAACAATGATCGTATTGCTCAGACCAATTGGGTGTGTTGGCAATTCTGCCGACTCAACGATATTCAAGGTGTTTACTGCCCCAGATTGTGTATTGTCCAATAGTGCAGAGTAATTGGCCTGCAAAACGCCTAGCTTTGATTCAAGTGCGGCAATATCCGCCTGGGTATCAGAAATTTGGACTGCGCTGGTCAGGCCAAGCAAATCTTCTTGTTTCTTTTCGATTTCAATCTGTGTATCAACAATATCCTGTTGAAGCTCATCCAATTGTTGCTCAAGGAACGACAAACGTTCGGTGCTCATCTGGCCTGAACTGGTTGGGCTTTGCAGGATCAATTGGTGCACCAACTCATTTGCCACAACCATCGCTCGCTCTGGGTCTGTGTCAGTGACAGCAATTTCAATAAACTGGCTTCCCGGAACAGCATAGACTTCGTACTCCGGCAATTCTGGCAACCCCAATGCTTCCATGGTGGCATTCTTTACGCCGCCGCGCTTTGCAATCGACGCGTATGTCGATACCAAGCGGGATGGTAGATCGAGTTCATTGTAGCTCGGGTTTGGATCGTTGATCGCACTACCGACCGCCACAGTTGCACGCGTATAATAAACTTCGGGACGGGCAGCGACGATCACGATACTGGCCGCAGTAGCAATGCCTGCCGAGATCAAGATCAACCACCACCACTTGATTATGGGGGCAAGGTAGTCAGAAATTTTTATTTCCATCGCTTATATACTCTTCCAGGAGTTCTTCCTAATTATGATTTTCACTAACCTCGTGATAGATACCTTCAAGACGTTCTGCTATCACGCTCCATTTATGATTATTCTGAACATATTCCAGACCAGCGTCACCGATCTGCTGTCGTATCTCCGGATGCTGCAATAAATAAACCACCTTTTTGGCAAATTCGAGTGGGTTCTGAGCAACCTCTAAATCCTGGCCGGAGACAACATCCAGTGCCGAAACCGCCAGTGGCGTAGATACAACCGGCGTTCCCGTTGCCATCGCTTCCAAGACTTTATTCTGAATACCGGCACCATAAACCACCGGCGTAAGCGCCAGGGTCGCCTTACGCAGATAAGGGCGGATATCGGGAACTGTGCCCGTCACCTCAATCATTGGGGTTTCCGCCAATGCCTGAATCTCGGATACCGG
>JBNKDB010000164.1:0-4764 GCA_050288045.1 Anaerolineales bacterium
GAAGTTACCCCAACGCCCAATCGCCTGAGCCAACGCCACGCCAGGAGCAATGATATCGACCCAATCCAGAAAACTCTCGTTTTGCCTGCGCACGTAGATATATAAGCCAAGTGCCCCACCAATCACCGCGCCTACGATCCCCAACCCTCCAGCCGGAATATTGATCGCGTCGAGCGGATGGGTGAGGTAATACTTGGTCGTAATACCTCGTTCAACCAATGATGGCGATGGCGTTAGGATGTGCCACAGCCGCGCCCCGATGATGCCGGGGATCAATATCCAGATCAGTGCGTCCCACAGAAATTCTGGGTCTTTGCCGCGCCGTCTGGCTTCCCTGCCTCCCAACAGGATCGCGGCAATCACCCCCAGCATAAGGATAATGCCATAAAATCGAATATCGATAATGCCTAAATGGATTCCATAGCGGTCAATTGTCATTTCCAAACTCCTCAAGTCTTTCAGCCGCCCGACTTCTTAGGGAAAAACACCGCCCAACTGCAATCCTAACTGCAAATTGGGCTTTTAGCATAACTATTCAATTATGACCTACGTGTTTATTCCGCCCCTTTAGGAAGTGACTTGGGCTTTCGCTTACGCTTCTTCTCCAAACGTTCTGGGTACAGCAGGTAATCCCGGGCGTAGAATAAACGCTGGATAGCGGTGACGTGGGAGATCACACCCACGAACCAGATCAGATATCCAGAGATATTTTCGACGCCAAGTGCCAATAAGAAAATCGCCAGATAGACAAAGAACAACTTCTCGATCCGCCCGGCAATTCCACCAATACATTTTTCAACACCACTCGATTCGGCTTTGGCGCGTACATAGGAAGCCATGATCATCCCCGAAGCCGCAAAGATGATCGCACCTGGAGAAATCCAGCCACCGATCAGCAGCCCGGACAGAATGATAAATTCGGCATAGCGGTCAATCACATGATCGAAGACCATCCCGAAGGTTGTCGGCGTGCCCATCGCCCGGGCAGTAGCTCCATCCAGCGCATCGGCGAAAAACATCCCCACCGAAAGCACCAATCCCCACCAGAACCGGCCCTGATAGAGCACGATCCCAGCCAGAAAAGCCATGAACAAACTGAACAACGTCCAGAAATTAGGCGTCAGGCCCAACTTCTGGCTGGCTTTCCCGAAGGAAAGGATGAACTTATTCCAAAGCTCTCGAAAATTCGCAGCAAGCATATTGTCACTCTCTCTTTAGAAAATCAAACTTTAATTCCAGCGGGCCGCTCAATAGTTTTTCCGTGCGCTGGTCGGCCTCAGCCCGCGTCAGCGGGAATTCTGGGCCACTGTTCTCTACCATTACTGATGCAACTGAAGATGCAAAACAGCCGACTTCAGTGAGCCGATCCGGCGTCTCCAGATATTTAACCATAAATCCGGCTGCATAGGTATCACCTGCGCCGGTTGGATCAATGGCATTGGTAGTATAAGGCGGAATGGTGTATATTTCACTACCATCAAAGATCACCGACCCGGCCTCTGCCAGGGTCACAACCGCGATCTTGCAGCCATAGTCATACAATTTACGCACTGCACCTTCCGGGTCGAGGCGGGCATTGATCCCGGTTACAATTTCGGTTTCCAACTCATTGGCCTTAACCACGGTTGAAAGTCCGGCAACGATCCGGAAGTCTTCGGTCATCTCGTGGGTAACCTTGCCGTTACGCATACCGCGCAGCAAGCCCTGTGGATCGAGCATGATCGGGGCATCCGTAGCCTCCGCCAGCGCTTCGGCAAGCTCGGCGGTTACTTCGCCCAGGATCGGGCCTAAGAGGATGAAATCGGCCTCTTTAGCGCCGTTCAGCGTAACCGGCACTTGCCCTGCAACCCCCAGGATACCCAACTCACGATCACCGCGTTCGTCATAGATCAAACTAAAACCACCAGTCTCCTCCGCCGGAAAGAGATGGCCTTCGATTCCCCAATACTTCAAATCTTTTTGCAGTCGCTCGGCAAAATCGGCGCCCACTGTCCCAACCAACACGGCTGCCTCACCCAGCTTGGCGGCTGCCAGGCAGGCATTCGTCGAACACCCGGACAAAATGCGGTCGTCCCTTCGCATGGCAGGTGTTGAAATTACATCATAGACAGGATTGCCGTACCCCACGATCAGTTTACTCATAAATAACCTCTACTTCTATAATAGTATGGTTTTACAAATCCATAGGCTAATTTGCATGCACGCAAATCGTTTACTCATCGAATACTGATTTTGCATTAATCTAGGGGAACGTAAGACAACTGTCGTCTAGGTCCGTGATGAGCAACAGGCAAAATCTTACCATAAGGCATCACATTATGCCGGGATCAAACATCCTCATCATTGTTGCCATCCAGATCGATCAGGATATCGCGGTCACGTCCGCCGCCTTGAGATGGCCCAAGCACGCCCATATCTTCCAATTCGTCGACCAGGCGAGCAGCGCGCGGATAGCCGACGCGCAAACCACGCTGCAAGTGGGATGCACTCGCTTTGCCGGTTTCCTTGATCAACTCGATTGCTTTTTGAACCAGTTCATCCCGGTCTGCCAGCACACTTTCATGCTCGATCAATTCTTCCCAAGGAACCGCTTCCTCCATCGATTCAGCCCAGGCCTTTCGCCAGAAAGTGATCACCTTTTCAATTTCCTGATCGGTGACCATCGCGCCTTGCGAGCGAATTGGGGCCCCGGCTTCCGGATCGAGGAACAGCATATCCCCGCGCCCCAATAAGGACTCGGCGCCAGAATTATCGAGAATCACGCGCGAATCGATTCCAGAAGCTACCGCGAAAGAAATGCGCGCCGGAAAGTTGGCCTTGATCAATCCGGTCACTACATCCGTGCTTGGACGCTGCGTCGCCACCACCAGGTGAATACCGGTGGCGCGCGCCATCTGCGCCAGGCGCACCAATTGCGCTTCAGTGGTTTCAGCCGCCGACATCATCAAGTCTGCCAATTCGTCGATCAAGACCACGATGCGCGGCAGGGGTTCATATTCCTTGCGGCGGCGGGCTTTGCGATTGTAGCTATCCAGATCACGCGCTCGCAATTCTTCCAATTTCTTGTAGCGGTTTTCCATCTCGACTACCACCCAACGCAGCACAGTGGCAATCCGTTCCAGGTCAGTTTCCACCTTGCCGATCAGATGCGGCAGTCCGTTAAAAGGCACCAACTCGACCATCTTGGGGTCGATCATCACCAACCGGAGGTCTTCAGGCGTATTGTTCATTACCAGACAGACCGTGATCGCAGCGATACACACCGATTTGCCCGACCCGGTCGTACCCGCGATCAGCAAGTGCGGCATGCGCGCCAGGTCGGCGGCAACCACCTGGCCGGACACATCCCGCCCCAAACCAATTGCCAACGGTGCCCCTACCTTATAGAAGGCTTCATTCTCCAAGATCGGTCGCAGGCGCACGTCATAGGAACGCGAATTGGGCACTTCGATGCCAATGTAAGGCTGCCCTGGCACCGGAGCCTGGATGCGTAAACGTTCGGCAGATAAAGCCAATGCCAGGTCGCGTCGCAAGGAAGAAATTTGCGACACACGCACGCGGTTGCCGTTCTCCTCATCTTCACCGCCCGCTTTCGGGCGGTAGCCCGGTTCCACCGCGAACTGGGTCACGGTCGGGCCAATCTGAAAGCCCACCACCTTGGCAGAAATACCAAAATCTGCCAGGGTCTTCTCGATCAGTCCGGCCGTCTGGTTGATGTGGCGCTCATCCGGCCGGGTCGCTTTTTCGAGAGACAGGAGTTCCAGCGGAGGCAGCCGGTCATCGCGCGGTGGCGGCTCAGAAGAAGCTTCCTCCTGTTCCTCCACACGGAAATTCTTACGAAATTCCGCCGGTAAACGCTCACGGCGTTTCTTCTGCTGATTGGCAGCGGGCAAGATCGACTCGGCCGCATCTGTGGTCGGTGCCACACTCACGGTTGGAGCATGTTCAATGTCGACCTGTGCCGATCGGCGTTCGCGGGTCGACCGTTCGAGCCAACCATATACAACGCCAAACAGGCCAAAGCTATACACCAGACCAGCCGCCGTAATTGTAAACATAAGCAGCTTTTGTAATAATATCGAGAATCCGGAAGTTCCCAAAATAATGCCGGCCAGCACGGCCAGGCCATAGCCGACCTTGCCCCCGTATGTGCCTTGTTCGGCATACTCCGGCGAAACACCTCCGACAACCGACTGCAATGCCAGAAAAGCAAAAACAGCAACCTCAAAGACGATCACCTGCTTCCAGATATTCCCCCAGATTTCTTCACGGTGATGATTGAGCATCACGATCCCGGCAAACGCCAGGCTCACAATAAAAATGATGCTCCCTTCCAGCCCGAAGAGACCCAGCAACAGGTCAATCCAAGGAATAACCCAGGCCCCTCCTTCCCAGGCGCCGCTACGATGCCCAATCAAGGCCAGCAAGCTGATCGCGGCAAAAGCCAGCAAGAAAAGCCCGCCTACATCCCAAGAGAACCGGCGCAAGCGCAAGATGAAATTAATGCCTGCGTCGATCCACTCGGTGTGTTGTTCGTCGTCTGCCTGGCCTTTTTGATTGGAACCGCGCTTTGAGGTTGTTTGGTCTTTAGACATCCTCCTCCACCAATTCTTCGCTTTGAGGATGTTCCATCACATCTTCGAGCTTCAAGCTCATGCGCTGGCGCTTAGCGTCAATCTGCAAGATCTGTGCGTTCACACGTTCACCCTCGGAAACGATCTTCCACGGGTCAACCAAGCCTTCCATGCCCATTTGGGAAACATG
>JBNKDB010000165.1:0-4389 GCA_050288045.1 Anaerolineales bacterium
TACGCATACTCAGGAAGTGCCTGGCACACCTCAAATCGACACGACACCAACTCACGCTGCCGCTCCCCTAACAGGCGTGCCGGATTCGCCCAAAGACTGGTCGATCTTGCTTTTCGTTGCGATTGCCGTCTTCCTTGTCTCGGTGGGTATCGTCCTGCAGAACGGCCAGCCTCCAGATCAAGCTGAAGATCAGGAGGAGGCATAGTCTCATATGTCCGCCCTACCACTCGGCAAACTGCCGCCAGAATTACTGGCGAAGATCATCGGCGGCGATATCCAGGATGAACGCGTGATCATCGGGCCGCGCATCGGTTTCGATTGCGCCGTGGTCTCCGCCGGGGATGCCTACCTGGTTTTCAAATCCGATCCGATCACCTTCGCCAGCGACGAGATCGGCTGGTACGCCGTGCAGGTCAACGCCAACGACATTGCCACCACCGGAGCCACCCCGCGCTGGTTCCTGACCACCTACCTGCTGCCGGAAGGCAAGACCACCCCAGAATTGGTCGAAACCATCAGCAATCAGGTCAAGCAAGCCTGCGATCAGATCAATGTGACCGTGATTGGTGGACATACCGAAATCACCTACGGCCTCGACCGCCCAATCATCATCGGTACTATGATCGGTGAAGTCGCCCCTGACAAGCTGGTCACCCCAGATAAACTCAGTCCTGGCGACAGCCTGATGCTCACCAAAGGCGTGCCCATCGAAGCCACCGCCATCCTGGCGCGCGAATTTTCGGATGAGTTGGCCGGTGTGCTGACGGATGAAGAACTACGTATCGCCCAGGATTACCTGCACACCCCCGGCATCAGCGTGCTACGCGACGCCCAAATCGCCGGGCAGCACGGCCGCGTTACCGCCATGCACGACCCGACCGAAGGCGGGCTGGCCGGGGGCCTGTGGGAGCTGGCAATTGCCGGTGGGCACACCCTGGTCATCGACCCGACCGCTATCCCCGTTCCACCGCTTTCCAGGAAGATTTGCGCCCATTTCGACCTCGACCCGCTGGCAACGATTGCCTCCGGCGCCTTGCTGCTGGCCTGTCACCCGGACGATGCCCCAAACATCATCCAGGGCCTTGCCGGTCAGGGCATCGCCTGCGCGGCAATCGGGATAGCTAAAAAAGGTGCCCCCGAAGTCTGGCAGCAAACTGAAGCCGGGCGCATCCTGCTGCCGCGCCCCGAGCGCGACGAGATCACCCGGGTATACGAAAGCGCCTAAAGCTCTTACCCACGCATTCAATTTGGATATTGTTTACCGCATATTCACTTGAATACGCGACTGAAATTTCGTACAATGAGTGTATTGGCTGGTGGTATTACCAGACAAACTAAGTAAATTATCTCAAGAAACGATAATGGAAAACTTACTCGATCCGATAAAGGTACAAAGCCTGCCGGAAGCCTGCCTCCAGAAACTCGAAGCCCTGATCCTCTCAGGCTCGCTGGAAATCGGTCAGCGCCTGCCTCCCGAAAGGCAACTCGCCGAAATGTTGGACGTCAGCCGCCCGGTTGTGCACCAGGCGCTGGTAGAACTGGCCGCCAAGGGGCTGGTCGAAATCCGATCGCGCAAGGGCGTATACGTCAACGATTATCGCCTCAGCGGTTCGACCGCCATCCTCGATTCCCTCTTTCGTTACCAGGAAGGCGATTTCTCCCCCGAACTGCTGCACAGCCTGATCCAGGCCCGCTTACTGATCGAAGTTCAGGCTGCTCGGCTGTCCGCCGGGAATCACACCCTGGCGCAGCTTAACCAACTCAAATCTATTCACGAATCCCAAACGCAATTGTCGTCAAACGATCTCGAAGAAATCATAGACCTCGATTTCCAGTTCCACCTGTGGGTTGCCGTAGCCTCGGCCAACCTGGTCTACCCGCTGCTTTTGAATTCACTGAATAGCGTGCATGCCAACCTGGCCGGTCGCTTCTACCAGCACGCCAGCCCGGCCGTTATCCAGGAAGTTTTTGATTTCCACGAAAACCTGATCCAGGCCATCGAAGTCCATAATGCTGAACTTGCTGCCCGGATCATGACCGAGATGCTCGAGCATGGTGAAAGACATCTCTTACGCCTGAATGGAAAGGAAGCATAAGATGGCAGTACCCGTGGCCGAAAAGCCAAAATACCAGATCAAGGAACCCAAAAATTTATCCCCGCGCGTGCAATGGTTGCGGGATTATTTTTTTAAGGGCGTCCAACGCAATTGGAACAATGAGTTCACCGGGTGGACAACCGGTACCCCCTGGGACTTCCAGTACGAGGAATTGACCTTCTACATCGTCCCGGAGACCTATCCCTTCTTCGATACCTTCCGGGCCTCGCTGCGCCAGACTGCGCACCGCGTGGAACTGCACCCCGATTTTTGGACCTGGAGCCTGCCGGAGCGCCACGCCTGGTTCGTCAAGGAAGTGATGGTCAACTACCTGCCGCGCGAGATCCTGCCCGGCGACCTGCTGGCGGGTGCCCGCTTCAACATCCTCACCTCCACCTGCCTGAACGAACAGGAGGCCAGGGAATATGAAAAGCTGGTTTACGCCAAAGGCGGCACACGTGAACTAATCCAATGGTTCCACGAACACGGCTACGGCAACACCGGCTCGACCAGCGGCCATCTTATTCCCGATTACAAACGTGTGCTGGAAGAAGGCTGGCAGGGCATCCACGCCGAAATCCAGGCTCATTACGACGCGCTCCCCGCAGCCGATAAATACGGCAAGAAAGGCGGCCAACTCAAGGCCATGCTGACCGCTGCCACCATGCCGCGTGACCTGGCCGCCGCCTACCAGACCGAAATCAAAGCGCTGCTCGAAAGCGAATTCGATCCCACCCGGCGTGATGAACTACGAACCATGTCCGCCAATTTGGACATCGTGCCCTGGCAGCCCGCAGAAAGCTTCTGGGAGGCCGTCCAGTCCCTGTGGCTGACCCACATGCTGGTGATGGCCGATGAGAACTATCCCGGCCCAGGTACGTCGTTTGGGCGCATCGACCAATATTTATTCCCGTATTGGCAGCACTCACTCGAAAACGGCATGGATCGTGAGTTCGGCAAAGAAATTCTCAAGTGCTTCTGGGTGCACGCCAACACCGCCTACGACGCCCTGCTGCGCACCGGTGGCAATCAGGGTATTACCGCCGGGTACGGCCAACTGATCACGCTCTCCGGCCTGGGACCAAACGGCGAAGACCTGACCAACGACCTGACCTACGCCATGCTCGAAGTGATCGACGAAATGTCCCCGATCCTCGAACCCAAACCTAACGTGCGCCTACACCGCGACACACCCAATGCGCTCTATGACAAGGTCGTCGAGATGATCGCTTCCAGCCAGGGCGCGCCCTTCTTGCTCAATTTCGACGAGCGCTCGATGGCCGGAATGATCTTGCAGGCCCGCGAGGCTGGTCTGGAAGACCTGATCAATGAAAGCAATGTCTACGATTACGCCCCGGTCGGCTGCCTGGAAAACACCATGGTTGGCAACGATCGCTCCGGCACGGTAGACAACAACCTCAACCTGCTCAAGGCCGTGGAACTGACCCTGTGCAACGGCTACGATATGCACCCGGTGGTCAACGCAATGACCGGCATCGCCGAAAAGCCGCAGCGTTACGGCCCGGCCACCGGCGATCCGCGCACCTTCTCCACCTGGGAACAGTTCTGGAATGCTTACGTTACCCAGACCAAATACATCATCGCCAAGATCGCCGAAATCTATGACCGTACTGAAGAAGTGCGTTCCAAATTCTCGCCCACGCCCTATCTTTCCTGCCTGGTCAAAGGCTGCGCCGAGCAAGGTTTAGACGTCACCCAGGGCGGCGCTGAAATCGCCCTCACCACCATCGAAGCCGTGACCTACGCCACTACCGTCGACTCGCTGCTGGCGGTCAAGCACCTGGTTTACGATACCCAAACTTGCACGATGGACGAACTCATCGGCGCGCTCAAAGATAATTGGGAGGGTCATGCCGTCTTGCAAGCCAAGGCGCTCAACAAGACCCCCAAGTACGGTCGCGATGATGATCAGGCTGATGCCATGGGCTTACAAGTCATGCAGTTGTGGACGGATGAAACCTGGAAGCACACCACCACCTGGACCAAGCGCCAGTTTCGCCCCGGTATGCTAAGTTGGAATTATTGGATCGCCGACAGTTTCATCCTGCCTGCCAGTCCAGACGGCCGTCCTAAAGGCAAATTCCTCTCCAATGCGATCTGCCCTTCCAACGGAGCCGACACCAACGGCCCGACCGCCAACGCAAACTCGGTCGGTAAGGTACTGGGTGGCAAGTCGGACAACGGCGGCGGGGATTGGCAGGACTTCTACAACCTGCTGCCTAACGGGGCCAGCCACACGATGACCTTCAGCCCCTCCCTGCTCCGTGACCCG
>JBNKDB010000166.1:0-3910 GCA_050288045.1 Anaerolineales bacterium
AGGCCTTAACGACCTTCTGGAGCGCTGGCGAAAAGAGTTTGGAAGGAGACATCAGCTAATATGGTGCGTGCCTTATTCCCCGCCGCCTTCGATCCTATCCACAACGGACATATCGACATCGCCATGCGGGCAACAAAATTATTCGATGAAGTCCTCGTCGCCGTATACGACCGCCCGCTCAAGAACCTGTTGTTTTCCCCGGCAGACCGGATTTCGCTGGTCGAAGAAACCTTTCAGGGCGAACCTAAAGTGACCGTGACCGGTTACAGCGGCCTGACCGTTGAATTTTGCCGTGAGGTGGATGCCCATGTGATCGTGCGCGGGCTGCGCGTTTTCTCCGATTTCGAATACGAATTTCGTATGGCGCACGCCAACCACAAGCTGGCCCCCGAGATCGAAACCGTAGCGCTGATCACTGCCCAGGAACATTCTTTCCTGTCTTCCAGCACGGTGCGCGAGATCGCATCATTGGACGGGGACGTGAGCAGCATGGTACCGCCCCATGTGGTCAAAGCTTTGAAACGCAGATTTAGCGAATTGAAGGACGGCAATACCCAGTACGCCACGAATTCGCTGCGGGATTGAAGGAAACTGACCAATTAAGTACGAAAGAAAATTACGCACGGTCAGCTTTTCAAGTAAATGCGCCTCGGAAAAAACCTTATGTTCCAAATTCTTTTGCGCATTTACCACATTTAGAAAAGACACGCGGAATTAACTGGTTCCCTTTCACGCTTGACGAATTTCGCATTTAAATGTAAGTTAGAGTACTAAGTGATCGTCAGATATGGCGCAAATCTTGCACCATAAAATTACGCGCTTAGACCGCCTCCTGGAAGATTCATTTTCCGAATCGCTGAGGAACCTGTATGGATATATTGCATTTAGTAGACCGATTAGAAGAACTCTTCAACGAAAGCCGCCCGATCCCCTTCACCAATAACGTCGTGGTGGATGAAGATCGCATGCTGGATTTGATCGACCAGATGCGCGTGGCGATCCCGGAAGAGGTAAAAAAGGCGCAAAAGCTGATGGCCGAGCGCGACCGCACCCTGGCGCAGGCCCAGGAAGAGGCCCAGCGTACGCTACAACTGGCACGCGAGAAAAGCGACGACATGGTCGAACGCGATTCGATCGTCGAAGCAGCCCAGGCCCGCGCCGACCAGATCAAAGAACAGGCTATGCGGGAAGCCGAAGCTACCCGCCTGGAAGCTGACCAGTACGTGTTGGAAACGCTGACCAATCTGGAAATCGAAATGGAACGCACCCTCAACCAGGTACGCAACGGCATCCGCGCCCTGCAGCACCAGCACAACATCGTCGACCAGGTTCCACCCTCTGCGCCGCAGCAGCCTCAACAGCGGGCAGGAGACTAAACCCAACATTTTCCTTAACCAACAGCCGGGAGCAAATGCTCCCGGTTTTTGATTCCTTATCTTGGAAATTCAGATTTTAGCTTCCGCCCTACTGCAACCTCTTGGTCGTCTCGACCTCAGCAGGCACATTGACCGGCAGCGTATCGAGGCGGTAGAGCTGCGGTTCATACGGCAGCAGCAGCGTTTGCCCAACTTGCAATATGGCGTTCGCCCCCAGGTCATTCAACGCAACGATCGTCTCCATCTCGACCGCGGACATTTTGGCTATCGAGCGCAGCGTATCCCCTTCCTGCACGGTATAGGCAAACAAGCCAGTATCGAGGGCCGGGACGCGCACCGGCTGGTCTTCGATCACAGGCACTACCGCTTGCTCGCCAAAGACCGCTTGAAAGCCCGCCAACAGGAGAATGATGAAGGCCAGGCCTAATGCTCGGATGAAAAAGGGGGTTTGCAACGTATTCACTCCATGCTTTGGATCAGCTTTTTCAACATCCAAATCGCTAAATTTGTCCAAATTACTAAATTTGACTTCAGGCATAGGATATTTTCGAAACTGAAAATTGACTCCTTTGCAGTTTTTATCAACTCCATCCTAAGCCAATTTAGCAAGTCTTGCTTGACGTTTAACCTATTCTCGCTCAACGATCAGGCGTTGAATACCCCCCGAATCTCCTACGATTACCCTACGTAGTACCAATGTAGGGGGTAACCCAGGGGTATTTCAGCGCATTGAGTACCCCAAACGGTGCAGCTCTTATGCCAGCTAACATTCTCACAAAACCCTTGACAAATCTTTACAAAACCTGTACAATATCAACAATAAAGGTAATCATCTACTGGTAATTTAGAGGAAAATATGGCACTTTATCTGGCATTCAAAGAAGTCTGGCGCAACAAGGGGCGCTTCCTGTTATTCAGCCTGGTGATCGCGCTGATCACCCTGCTGGTACTGTTCATCGCTGCCCTGGCAACCGGACTGAGCACCTCCAACAAGCAGTATCTCTCCAAACTGGACGCCGAATTGTTGGTCTTCCAGGACAACTCCGATTTGCAAATCACCTCCAGCCGTCTGAGCCAATCCAAGGTCAACCAGGTGCGCCGTGTGGAAGGCGTGGCCGACCAGGGCCTGATCGGCACCAGCGCAGCCACGGTAGTTTTTGCCGACGGGCGCGAGCCGGTCGACATTTCCCTGCTGGGCGTTGAGCCTGGCAAACCGGGCGAACCTGCTCCCATCGCCGGGCGCGGTCTGCGCAGCAAGCGCGCCGACGAGGTCGTCATCGACAAGCTACTGGCCGACCAAGCCAATGTGGAAATCGGCGATACGCTCATCATCAAGAGCGTACAGGGCACTGAAGAAGAATACTACGACCTGCGCGTGGTCGGTATCACCACAGAGCAGCGTTACTTTTTCCAACCCTCGGTCTTCGTGCCGCTCTACACCTGGGACGAGATCAAGCCCCAGGCCGCGGTCGTCGGGGATACGCCCCTGACCGGCAATATCATCGCCGTCAAGCTACAAGACCCGACAGCGCTTGATGTGGTGCAACAACGCCTAAGCACCCTGGTGGATGACGTCGAAGTGGCCGACATCCCCAGCGTGATCGAAGTGCTGCCCGGTTACAGCGCCCAACAAAGCACACTCAACACGCAGCAGGGCTTCACCTTCCTGATCGGCGTGTTGGTGCTGGGTGGTTTCTTCCAGATCCAGACCCTGCAAAAAGTCGGGCAGATCGGCATGCTCAAGGCAGTTGGCGCCCCCAACCGCACCGTGGCCGCCGCCACATTGATGCAGATCGTGATCGTGACCATTATAGGTGTGGGGCTGGGTGCGCTGGCCGTGCTTGCTTTCGCCCTGGGCCTGCCGGAAGGCATCCCGATCATTTTCACAGGACAGGCGGTCATCATCGCCATCGTCTCGCTGCTGGTGATCGGCCCATTGGGTGGGCTGGTTTCCATCCGCCTGGCGCTGCGCGTCGAGCCGCTCACTGCCCTGGGTCTATAAGTTATTGGTAGCCATTATCAGGAGATCATTATGAATATCGCTTTGAAGACTGAAAACATCACCAAAATTTACGGCGAAGGCAACAGCACCGTCACCGCCGTCGACCATGCCTCACTCCAGGTGCGGGCGGGCGAATTCGTCGCCCTGGTCGGCCCCAGCGGCTCGGGTAAGACCACCATGCTGGCCATGCTGGCCGGGCTGCTCTCCCCCACCAGCGGTAGCATCAGCGTGGACGGCATGGAGATCGGGGCGCTTTCCGAAAAAGAACTCACCGCCTTCCGCCGCCAACGGATCGGTTTCACCTTCCAATCCAACAACCTGGTGCCCTACCTGACCGCTCTGGAGAACGTCGAACTGATGCTGCGCCTGAACAAGCAACTCGACAAGACCGGCAAGCGCCAGGCGCGTGAACTGCTCGAACGCCTGGGTTTGGGCGAACGCCTGAACAACCTCCCCAACCAGCTTTCCGGCGGGCAGCAGCAGCGCGTCGCCATCGCCCGGGCGCTGATCCACAACCCCAGCGTGGTGCTGG
>JBNKDB010000167.1:0-3784 GCA_050288045.1 Anaerolineales bacterium
TGTTTTGGGATGTTGGAGAAGTGTAGCGTGTTTGCATAATTGCTTTGTTTTTATTGTTTGTTTATCATTGCGCAATTGGTGCAGCCGCCTGTTAATAACAATGGCTGGTGATGTGTTCGATGATTCTGGGAAAATAGATAATAGTCAGTAACAATAATTATGTGCCAATAAAAATATGGCGGGTTTAATTACAAAAGAAGCCTGACCTCCCGCCAGGCACTTTTGTTATATCATGAAACAATAGAATATGACTTTACACCTTTGTTAATGTGGGAAACCAACGTCAGGGAATCAACTGCGAGCTTGTAACCAGGTGCGCAGTTTTTCGATAGGCCAGGTGTTGATCACGGATTGGGGTTCGACCCAGCCGCGACGAGCGACCGCGATGCCGTAATCGACAAAGTCCAGGTTACTGGGCTTGTGGGCGTCCGTATTGATCGCTAATTTGATGCCCATTTCCACGGCGCGGCGGGAATAAATATCATCGAGGTCGAGGCGCTGGGGGTTGGCATTGATCTCAAGCACTGTATCAGTTTCCGCTGCGGCTGCCAGGATGGCTTCCATGTCCAGGTCGGCACCGGCTCGATCGGGGATCAGGCGGTTGGTCAGATGCCCGATGATATCCACAAGTGGGTTGTTGATGGCATTGAGGATGCGTTGGGTGGCCTGGGCGCGCTCCTGGCGGATGCTGACGTGTAAGGAGGCTATCACAATATCCAATTCAGCCAGGACCTCGTCGGGGAAATCGAGGCTGCCATCGGCGCGGATTTCCATCTCGATGCCTTGCAGCAGGACGATGGCCTCACCCAGTTCGGCCTGCACGCGGTCGATCTCTTTGCGTTGCTCGTGCAGCCGTTCAATGGACAGGCCGTTGGCGATCCCCAGGCTATGGGTATGATCGGTGATTGCCAGTAATTTGTAGCCACGCGCAATGGCTGCTTCGGCCATCTCTTTGATGCTCTTTTTGCCATCGCTCCATGTGGAGTGAGAATGTAGTTCGGAGATGATGTCTTTGCGTTCTAATCGGACAGGCAGCTTACCAGCTTTGGCCGCCTGGATCTCGCCACGGTCTTCGCGTAGTTCGGGAGGAATCCAGGGTAAGCCCAGGGTTTTGTAGACTTTTTCCTCAGTAGCGCAGAGGATTTCCTCACCACTTTCCTTGGTAAGGGCGTGTTCTGAAAGTGACAATCCTTGCGATAGGGCCAGTTCGCGCAGTCGGACGTTGTGATCTTTAGAACCGGTGGCATACTGCAAGGCTGTGCCAAAACGCTCTGGTGGATGCACCCAGAGTTGGGCGCGCATGCCGTTGCTATATTCGACGCTTGATTTGGTGTCACCGTGACCCAGCACGCGTGAAACCAGGGGATGTTCGACAAAAGCTTTCATAACCGGTTTGGAGTCTTTGGCGGCTACCAATAGATCTATATCGCCAACTGTGGCGCGCATCCGCCGCAGACTGCCGGTGGCATCAGCGGCTTTCACACTGGGGATGGCGCGCAGTTCATCCAGGATCTGGTTGGCAAACGGCCAAGCATCTCCCAGGGGAGTGCGGTCAGTGCGTTGAGAAAGTGCTTGAATCCCAGTCAGCACCTTGGCTTCGGATTTCTCGCCCATGCCGGGCAAATCGCGCAATTTCCCGGTTTCGGCTGCTTGCTTGAGTTCATCCAGGTTGGTGATTCCCAGCTCACGCCAGAACACGCCCACTTTCTTCGGACCAAGGTCGGGGACGGCGAGTAAGTCTGCCAGGCTGGCAGGGACTTCGTCTGTCAGTTTATTTAGAAATCCCAATTCGCCGGTAGTCAGTAATTCTTCGATTTTTTCAGCAATCGCCTTGCCGACGCCAGGAATATCGGTCAATTTTCCGTCTTTGTAAATCTCATTGACATCGCGCCCCAGGTTGACTAGATTGTCGGCCGCTTTACGGTAGGCCAGGATTTTATAGACAACTTCGCCCTTGATTTCAAGCAAATCGGCGATTAAAGTGAATTTATCGGCAAGTTCTTGATTATTCATACAGAAATTATATCGCTTTAATCTAAAATTGAGATAAAACTTATCTGAAATTCATGAAAAAAGTTTACAAAACCTGTGCTTTATGCTATAATATATGTAATGTCAATTATTCAATTGAATTGTTAAGTAAATAGGAGTAAAGGGTCTCTCTCAAAAAGATCCCCTTAGACGCGTAGGAGGTTATGCGATCGTATTCTAACGCTCCAAATCGAACTTTCATTGTAAACTGAGCGTGAGTCGCAATTCACTGGGTGTAAACCTCGTTTTTTTCAGCCTCTAAGGGATTAATAAGGAGGCTGTTGTCGTTTAATGAAAACCAAAGAACTACATCAAATCAAGTTGATGCTGGAAGAAGAGCAGGCTGAAATCGTTGCGCAGCTGGCAAACGAGCAAGAATTGGATGCCGCGAATCCGGATCGCAGCGATCTAGCCCAGGCGTATGATATTCGCCAGCGCCGGGAAGCGCTTCGCCAGCAAAATGAAGAAAAGCTGGAAAAGATTGACGCGGCTTTGCAGCGCTTTGAAGAAGGTGTGTATGGCATTTGCTTGGAATGCGGGCGGCCAATCCCCATGCCGCGTTTGGAAGCATTGCCGTTTACCCGGTACTGTATTGCTTGTAAGCAGAAGCAAGATAAAAAACATGGGAATTACATTCCCTCGCACTAAATTTTATTGGAGAATTGAAAGGAGAAATTTATGCTGAGTGAAATCCGGTTAGCGGAAAAAGAAGCTGAGAATCCGGATGAGGAAGCAACCCAATTCGCAGAATTATTAGATGCCTATGGGTTTGAACGCTTCAAGCGTGGTGATTACGTCAGGGGCGAAGTGCTACATGTTGAGGCAGATTATGTATTGGTTGATATTGGTGGGAGTCAGGATGCCGTTGTACCCTCCAGTGAATTAAGGGATCTGGATGATGATTATCTTGAAGACCTTTCCAAGGGAGATCACATCTCCGTTAAGATTTTACAAACTGCGCAACTAAATAAGAAGCCACAGGTATCCATAAAAGGTGGCCTGGAACAGGAAGATTGGAATCGGGCGCAGGCCATGTTAGGCGGCGATGAGACCGTTGAGTTGGAGATTATCGGTTGGAATGAAGGTGGATTGTTGGTAGCTTTCAATCAATTGCAGGGCTTTGTACCGAATTCATTGACCATAGACTTACGCCGGGTATATGACCGCCAAAAGCGGAATCAGGTCAAGCGGCAAAAAATTGGCGAGCGGATGATCTTGAAGGTGGTTGAGGTACAGGTGTCAGAACGCCGTTTGGTTTTATCAGAATTAGAAACCGCAGGTGAACGCCGTAAGAAGCGCCTCCGCGAATTGAACGTCGGTGATGTGCTCACTGGCAAGGTCGTGAATCTAGTTAAATTTGGCGCCTTCGTTGATCTGGATGGTGTAGAGGGCCTGGTACACATTTCTGAGTTAGCCTGGTACCGGGTCAATCATCCGGAGGAACTGATTGACCTGGGTGAAGAAATCGGAGTCCAGGTGTTGGAGATTGATGTGGAGCGCGAGCGCGTCAGTTTGAGCCATAAGCTGCTGCTCGAAAATCCTTGGGACGAAGTGAAAGCGCGCTACCAGCAAGGCGACATCGTAGAAGTGACAGTTTCTAGCGTTCAGGATTATGGCGTGTTTGCGCGTTTGCCCGTTGGTGTCGATGGATTGATCCATGTAAGTGAATTATCCAATCCCGAACATTTTCAAGAGATACTTTCCCCAGTTGATCACCTCTTTGTTCGTGTGATCGAAATAAACGCGGATGAAG
>JBNKDB010000168.1:0-3121 GCA_050288045.1 Anaerolineales bacterium
GCCGATGCTTCGGTGCCCTTCGAGTGGACGCCGATCTTGGGCGAGCAGTGCGACGAGGTCGGCATCGATTATTTCTCCTCGCCCTATGATTACAACGCCATCGACATGCTCGATCCCTTCGTCCCGGCGTACAAAGCCGGTTCTGGGCTGATGTCCTGGCCGGAAGCGATCGTGCGCATGGCGAGCAAGAATAAACCGATCCTGATCGCCACCGGCGCGGCCGACATCAGTGACGTGGTGCGCGTGATGCGCGCCGTGCAAAAGGTCAATGATGAGATTGTGCTTTTCCAGTGCAACACCAACTACACTGCCAGCCCGGATAATTACGATTACCTGAACCTCAACGTGCTCAAGACTTACGCCACCATGTTCCCGGATGCCATTTTGGGGCTTTCTGATCACACTCACGCCCTGGCCCCGGTGCTGGGCGCGGTGGCTTTGGGGGCGCGCGTGATCGAGCGTCACTTCACGGACAGTAACGACCGCGAAGGCCCCGACCATAAGTTCGCCATGAACCCCGATAACTGGGCCAAGATGGTTGAAGAGACGCGCCTGCTGGAACGCTCGCTGGGTTCGCCGGATAAATTCGTGACCGGCAACGAACAGGATACCTATGTGGTGCAGCGTCGCTGCCTGCGCGCTGCCCGCGACGTCAAAGCCGGTGAGACCTTTACACGCGAGATGCTCGAAATCCTGCGTCCGGCCACGCCTGGTGCCTTGATGGCCTGGGATATCGATGCCGTGGTTGGCAAGCAAGCGCGCACCGACCTGCCCTTCGGCAAAGAACTGCGCTGGGAAGATTTGGAAGGATAGTCGAATAGTCTGGTAGTCGGTTGGTCAGATCGTCGAATGGCTGATGCAAGATGCAGGATGTAAATTGCAAAAAGCATTTGACCGCACGTTGATCGAATCACGAATCTCGATTTTCGACTTACTACCAACTGCCCACTGTCTACTACATACTGTAAACTGCCTACTATTATGCGCTTGCTTTACTTCACCCGCGATTACACCACACACGACCACCGCATCCTGGCTTCGCTGGCGGATACGGAGCATGAGGTGTTTTACCTGCGCCTGGAACGCCGCAGCCGCCAGCTAGAAGACCGCCCGCTGCCCCCGCAGGTCAAGATCGTGCCGTGGGCGGGTGGGCAGGAGCGGGCGCGTTTGCGCCAGGGGCCACGCCTGCTGTTCAGTTTGCAACGGGTGATTCGCCGGATCAAGCCCGACCTGATTCACGCCGGGCCGATCCAGACCTGTGCTTTGCTGGCTGCACTGAGCGGTTTTCAGCCGCTGGTCAGTATGTCGTGGGGTTCGGATATGCTGGTGGATGCCGACCAGAATCGTTTTTATCAGTGGGCGACGCGTTATACGTTGCAGCACAGCCGAGTTTTGTTTGGTGATTGCGACGCTGTACGCCAGAAAGCGGCGGCCTTTGGCTTCCCGCCGGAACGTGCTGTGATCTTCCCCTGGGGCATCGACCTGGAACGCTTCTCGCCCGGCGACGATGGTGGGCTGCGCGCCCGTAAGGGCTGGCAGGACAACTTCGTGTTGTTGCACCTGCGTTCATGGGAACCGATCTACGGCGTGGATGTACTTGCCAAAGGTTTTGTGATCGCTGCCCAGCAGCGCCCCGAGCTGCGCCTGTTCTTGTTGGGGGGCGGTTCGCTGGCGAGTTCACTGCGGCGGATGCTTTCTAGCGGCGGTGTGCTGGATCGGGTGCATTTTGGTGGGCAAGTCAGCCAGGGCGACTTACCGTACTACTACCGGGCGGCCGATCTGTACCTGAGCGCCTCGCACAGCGACGGCTCTTCGGTTTCGCTGATGGAAGCCTTGGGCAGCGGCCTGCCGGTGCTGGTATCCGATATTCCCGGCAACCGCGAATGGGTAACGCCGGGGAAACAGGGTTGGTGGTTCCCGGACAATGATCCTTATGCCCTGGCGGAAGGCATCGTGCGCGCTGCCGAACAGCGTGAACAGCTTGCTGAGATGCGGGTTGCGGCACGCGCCTTGGCCGAAGAACGCGCCGACTGGAACAAGAACTTTGAAAAAATGCTCTCCGGCTATCAGATGGCCTTGGAGCTTGACTGAGGAAAAACCTTTGAGACCAGAGAATAGTAAAGTTTCGATCGTATTGGCGACCTATAATGAGAAAGAGCATATCGAAGGGATGATCGCCAGCCTGTACGAGACCATCGCACAACCCCTGGAAGTGATCGTGGTCGATGACGCCTCGCCCGACGGTACGGCCGATATTGTGGCCGGGTTGGATTATCCCAACCTGGTGCTGATCCGGCGCAAGGCGCGCGGCCTGGCGGCCGCTTTCCACCGCGGCATCCTGGAGAGCAGCGGCGACATCATCGGCTGGATGGATGCCGACATGACCATGCCCGCCGACGTGATGCGCCAACTGGTGCACAAGCTGGATGAATACGATATTGCCGTCGGCTCGCGCTACGCCGAGGGCGGCAGCGATAACCGTCACCCCATGCGGGTCAATTCCAGCCGCTTGATCAACTGGCTGGCGCGTACCGTGCTGGGTGGTGGAATCGGTGATTATGACAGTGGCTTCGTGGCTATCCGGCGCAGTGTGTTCGACTGCGTGACCCTGATCCCCTATGGCTACGGCGATTATTTCATTGAGTTCCTGTACGATGCTTACAAGTCCGGGTTGAAGATCGTCGAGGTAGGATATGCCTTCAAGGATCGTTCGGTAGGCATTTCCAAGTCGGCGCCTTCGCTGGTATCGTTTTTTGTGACCGGGATGGGATACATCATCCGCATCTTCGCCCTGCGTTTCCGTTTCTTGAGTTGGCGGCGGTGAATTTGGCAATGCGTTTTGTGATCCTCAATTTGTAGGTATCTGGCATGTATTTTGTTGAATCTTCTTCCCTCACCCGCCCGCCATACGGCTGGCTGCCCTCTCCCATTGGGAGAGGGCTAAACTCATCCATTTATAAATTTGCTCAGTGGGTGAGGGAATTAATAGCGTTGCTTGAAAATTCTCAATCGCTGAAACGACTTGACATCCTGGATGAGGCAGCCCAATGACCGACAGCATGAGCCGCCGCGAGTACGAGCAAATGCGCGCCACCGAGGATCAACTATGGTGGTTCCGGGC
>JBNKDB010000169.1:0-6853 GCA_050288045.1 Anaerolineales bacterium
TACGCCGGAAAAACCGGTCGGCACGGTGTGGTTTGGGTTGGAGACGCCGGATGGGGGCTGGACGCGGCTGCATCACTTTGATGGCAACCGCATCGAAGTCAAGCAGCAGGCCGCGACGGTGGCGATCCAGTTCGTGTTGGATTATCTGGAGGGTCAACTTGGGCCAGCCGATTGAAGTTACGGCACGTTTCGACCGCCGCGGCAAAGCGATTCCAACGGAGTTCGAGCGCGACGGAATCAGTTTCCCGATCGTATCCGTGGGGCGGCGTTGGAAGGAAGCGGACGGCGAGCACATCCTGGTGATGGTCGCGCCGGATGATAGTGTATATGAATTGCTGTATATTCGGGATGATGGGGGTTGGGAGTTGGTGAAGAGCCATATCGATCCCCGCAACCGGATGGCTTGATTGATGGGTGATTAACAACTTAGAGGTGGTGGTATGAAAACGAAATTACTGTTGTTGTTCGGAACAATTCTACTCGTACAATTGGCCTGTGCACTTCCTGCTTCACAAAGTGACTGCGGGCCACCATTGGATCAGGAAACATTGGACAGCTTGAGCCTGGACATGCGCAAAACCGTGCAGATCATGCCGGGCGAAACGCACCAGTTCGAGTTGGGGATGGTGGAATGCTGCGTTGTGTTCACTAAGGTAGATGCCTGCGCGGATTGGGCGGTAACGCCAGCGGAGGGCGCCAGCATTTCGGCGGACGGCTTGTTGACGGTGGCGGCAGACGCGGCTAATGGCAGCGTGTACACGGTCAGCGCCAATGTGGAAGAAGGCCGCTGGGTGGTGGATATCGAGGTGCACGTCTTCGACCCGGAAGAAAATCCGCTGGTTGATATCTGGCACGAAGAAGCCCAGTTCACCTGTGGGGAGGGTGAAGAGGTCGTTCCCATAGAAAAGATCGGTGAACTCGAATTCCGCGCTGATGGCAGCTTTTACGTGACCTGGTCACCCTTTGAGGAATACCGCGATTATTGGGGCACGTATAATTTCGACCTGGCAGCGGGGACGCTGGCGCTGAACGTCGAGGGTGGCAACTACTTGCCTGAAGGCACCGATCTCGAAGGGAGCTTTTCAATCGACGCCGATGGCAAGCTTGTGCTGGATGAGATGTGGCTGGGCTACCCATCCTTTGCCCCACTGCCCCAGAACTGCGGGTATGTCTTTGCTCCCTGAGGAGCAGGCAACTTTCGCGATCTATGAAAATGGAATAGGAGGAAATCATGTGTATGAAGCGATTTATAGTTCTGGCAGCGCTGGTAAGTATATCTGCCGCTTTGATCTGGCCGGTGCCGGTGGCGCAGGCTCAGAGTCCGATCACGTTTGGTGAGACGACCTATGAGATGGATTTCCCTAACGGAATCACGTTCTGGGTTCCGGTGAAGAGCAGCGCCGGAGAGATCGTCAAAGCCAAATTGGTCTATGGGTACGTAAACGCGTTTGGCTCCGAAAGTGTGACCCCGGAAAGCGTGACCTTCGAACCGGCCAGCAATGTCGAGCTGGAGCATACTTTCGATACCAGTGATATAGCGGTGCCGCCCAGTGCACCGATCCAGGCTTTCTGGAGGGTGGAGGATGCGGCCGGGAACCGGGCGGAAAGTGAACGGGTATTTTTGCATTACGATGACCAGCGTTACGATTGGCAAGTCCGTGAGAACGAGCTGATCAGTGTATGGTGGCATGACAAGCCCCAGAATTTCGGGCAACAGGTATTCGACATTGCCAGCGCGGCGGTTAAGCGGCAGCACAATTTCTTCCAAGCCGAGCTACAGGTTGCCATCCACATCATTATTTACAACGACCAGGAAGAATTCCAATCCTGGCATACGGTCGAGCACGAATGGGTGGGCGGGGAGGCATATACCGAATATGGGATCACAACCCAGATCGTGCCGGGTAAAAACCCGGATGCGTATTGGCTGAACAATGTGATCCCGCATGAAATTTCGCATTTGTATTTTGCACAGGTGACTTACAATCCAATGGTGTCCATTCCGGTGTGGCTGAATGAGGGTATCGCCCAATATAACGAATTCTCGGACAACAGTTGGGTTCAGAATGAGGTCGAGCAGGCGGCTAGAGAAGGAAAGATCGTGCCGTTGTCCTCGCTGGCCAATGGCTTTGGGGCGTTCAACGAGGAGCGCGTGTATCTTTCGTATTACGAGGCTTTGAGCGCGGTGAATTATATGGTCGAGGTGTACGGCGAAGAGAGCATCAGCCAATTATTGGCGGCCTATCACGCCGGGAATTCAACCGATGAAGCTTTCCAAATCGCCTTTGGACGCACAATGGAAGAATTCGAGCGTGATTGGGCGGCCTGGTTGGGCATTCCGGCCGACGAATATATCATCCCGACGCCCTGGGCGCTGCCGACTTTCCGGCCATCGCCAACCTACGGCCAAGTCGCTGGGGGCGGGGAGGCCCAGGCAACGGAAGTCCCGGCCGCGACCGATACTCCCTTGCCGGAGCCGACCGCAATTGAAGAACCGCTGGCGGCCGAACAGGACGATGCCGGACAGCGCCAACCGGCTTTTCCGGTCTGCGCGTCCTTTCTCTTACCGGTGCCGTTGTTGGTCATTCTTTTGAGTAAACGGAGTCGCTTGCGACCCAGACATTGAAAATTACAATCTGCACAGGAGAAAAATTGCATGAAGACGATTGGCATGTTGGGTGGGATGAGCTGGGAATCATCCCTGGAGTATTACCGTATTATCAATGAGGCAATGAAAGACCGCCTTGGAGGTTTACATTCGGCCAAGTCGGTGATGGTTTCAGTCGATTTCGCCGAGATGGAAGCCTTGATGAGCGCCGACCGCTGGGATGAAGCCGCCCAGATGTTGGTTGTTGCGGCGCAGGCGACGGAAGGTGCCGGGGCTGACTTGCTGCTAATTTGTACCAACACGCTGCATCTGGTTGCCGAGCAGGTACAGGCCGCGGTCGATATCCCGCTGGTGCACATCGCCGATACCGCCGCCCAAGCGATCCAGGCCGAGGGCTTGGATGTAGTTGGCTTGCTGGGGACGCGCTTTACCATGCAGCGGGACTTCTACAAAGGCCGCCTGGCGGAGAAATTTGGGCTGGAAGTGCTGGTGCCGGATGAAGATGAGCAGCAATTGGTCGATGATGTGATCTTCAAGGAACTGGTGCTGGGGGTGGTGAAGGAAGAATCCCGGCTTGCTTATAAGCAGATCGTCGCTAAGCTGGTGGCACGCGGCGCGCAAGGCATCATCTTGGGTTGTACGGAACTGCCCATGCTGGTCAAGCCGGAAGACAGCCCGGTGCCGCTGTTCGATACCACCACGCTGCATGCCATGACGGCAGTGGAAATAGCGCTTGCAGAGTAGGCCGGTCGCTTTGCCAATGTCACATGTATGGATAAGCTGCTTTTTCCCCTTCCACCATCTGCACACAGATATGTGATCGAGGGTAACGGGATTGGCTTAGCGTTCGTTAGCGGGTTGTCGACATACATGCAGGAGAAATCCGGGTAGATGCAGAACCTGGCAAAGGGGTTTGCATCTGTTTTACGCTAGCTGGGGCGGGGGTGACTGCTGTCGACTTTTATGGCTTGCGGACGAAGATCAACATGCCGTCGCTGTCGTAGATGTCGGTTTCGATCTTTTCCAATAGAGTGTATTGGTCGGTAAAGCGTTCGTCTTTGAGCAAGCCGTTGCGGATGTAAATCTCGGGGAAGACCAGATAATCGGGCTGCTGGTCGAAGATCAGGTCGGGGGGAATAGCATAGGCCATCCCAGCGATCATTTCTTCGGGCACAGGGTAGTATGCGAGCGGTTCGGCAGTATTCAAGCCAACGGTGTCCAGGATACGGGCCTGGGTGTAATAGCCCAATACGCCGACATCCCCGGCGGCCAGGGTGTACGAATACGCACCCGCGCTTTCTCCAACATCGGCCGAAACGATGTCGGCAGCCTGATGGTAGAAGTCTTCCAGGCGTACCCAGGCCATATCTGGGGCGGGGCGGTCAGGGCCGTCTTCGGGATGCAGCCGCCATTCGCGTAAGGGTAGGGCGAGGGGAATCAGGATTACCAGCAAGAGCGTGGCGACCTGCCAGGCAATGGGTTTGTTTTGCGCTGCTTTCTTGAATATCTGGCTGAGCAGTTGTTCCAGGCCACACAGGATGATGAGTATGTAGAAGGGGGTAGGCGTAGTCAGGTACCAGCGGAAGATGAGTGGGTTAGGAATGGTGAAAGCCAGGAAGTAGAACCAGGGGAAGAGTAAGACCGGCCATGTGTGGCGCTCCCGCCGGAAGATGTTCAACCCGCCAATGATATAAAGGAAGGGATAGAGTACCAGGCCGATGCCGATCCAGACCGTACCAAAAGTGAGGTTCCCCATGAAGGGGGTGGCGTAATGCTGCGTCATGCGGATCAGAGCACCGTTGGGCGGCAGTTGGTAGGCCTGGGTTTTGGCAGTGATCGAATGCGGCAGCGGACTGCCGAAATACAGGGTGGCAAAGCCGTACCACAAGAGGGCGGGGACGAAGAAGGCCAGCAACTCGTTGATTTTCAAGGGAACGCCGCGGCGTTTACGGTCGAAGAACAGGCGGTCGAAACCGAGCGGCAGCACCAGGATGAGGGCGTCGGGCCGGGTGAGCAGGGCTAACCCGGAGAGCAAGCCGACCAGCACGTAGCGCGAATCGAGCAAGGCGGCGAAAGTACCGATTAGCAGCAGCACATACAGGCTGGTTTCCAGGCCGCCGATGGCGAAGGTAACGGAGAAGGGCAGGATGCCCCAAACCAGGGCAGCACCCAACCCGGCGCGCCCGAAGTCCAATTTGCGGCCGATGTATAGCAGCAGCATGGCGGTGATACCATCCAGCAGAGCGTTGAGCACGTAAGCGATGATGGGGAAGGGAGCGCCAGGCCCGCCGAAGAATAACCCCAGGAAGGCCATGGTGAGGGTATACAGTGGGGTGGTCGTGCCCAGAATGTGTACGCCGGGGTTGTACACAAAGCCATTCCCGGCCAGCAGGTTGCGGGCATAACGATAGGTGATGAAGGAGTCATCGATGGTACGCGGCCCGGGAAGCAGCCGGACAATCACGGCCAGCGCGAAGACCGCCAGATAGGGTCCATACTTGCGTAGGAAGGTTGGTTTTTCCACCATGCTCCCATTATACGGGGGTGTAGTCGTGTTGACAATTAAAAAGGCGCAAAGTTTCTCAACGATTTTGTAAGGAACGCGGACAAAGTTTATGCTTTAATAAGTTGGGTAGTTTGTTGGCTCCATCGTTGCGTAGTGTGATATGGTTGGTAAGCTACACAGATAGGCGATCCGTTAACTTGAGTGAACTTCAAATGAGTAATGACGACAAATTTTGGGTGAAGTACCGGGGCTTGCTGCTGGCACTGTTGCTCGCGGCGGCGTTGAAAGCAGTGCTGATCTGGACTGATGTAGTGACCTTCAATGGGGATGAGGCTGTAGTCGCCTTGATGGGACGGCACATCAACCGCCTGGGGACCCGGCCGGTATTCTTCTACGGGCAGGCCTACATGGGCAGCCTGGACGGGTACTTGGTAGCAGCGGCGTTCCGCATTTTTGGGGAAAAAGTATATGCCATCCGTATCGTGCACAGCATTCTTTACCTGCTCTTCCTGTGGACGGGCTGGTTACTGGCGCGGCGGCTGTTCAAGCATCCGCGCATCGCCGACATTGCCGTGCTGCTGGCAGCGATCCCGCCGGTGGTGGTGAGTACGTATACTACAGCCACGCTGGGCGGATATACACAGTCGCTGGTGCTGGGGAACATTATCCTGCTGTTGGGATACGAAGTCACATTTGGTGAAAAAGAGAATACCTGGTGGGCATGGCTGGCTTTAGGGGCAGTGAGCGGGCTGGCATTCTGGGTATTGGGGATTTCGGGCGTATATATCTTGCCGGTGGGGTTGGTGGGGTTGCTGCACTTCAAGTTCAAGCGCCTGCCTTTTTATGCCCTGGCCGCGCTGGGCTTTTTCCTGGGTGGCTTTTTGTGGTGGAACTATAACTTCACGCACGATTGGGCTGCCTTACAAACGCTTTCTGGGCCGGAGATGGTGACGACCACACCTCTCGACCGCTTGCTGGGGTTGCTTTTCCTGGGAGTCCCGGCGGTGTTGGGCATGCGAGCACCGTGGGCGTTGGATTATTTCTCCTTGCCGTTGATCTTCGTGATCTTGATCTTGTATCTGGCGGTGAGCTTGTTCGTGATCGTCAAGCTACGTGAAGCGCGCCGTAACCCGGAAATTAAAGCGGTGATGGCCCCGGGAACGATCGCGTTTTTGGGCGTATTGGTAGGAGCGTTCGTGGTGGTCTTCGTGGGCAGCAACTTTGGGTTGGATTCAACCGGGCGTTACCTGCTGCCATTGTACCTGCCGTTCACCTATGCCACGGCGACTTTTGTGCACGCGGCTTGGAAACGCAAGCAGGCATATGGAATTGGGTTATTGGTGCTGGTGATGGTGCTCAATGCGGCAGGAACCTGGCTAGGGGCAACCTCGGCAGATAAGCTGACCACGCAGTTCGATCCAATTACCAGTTTCGATAATAACTATGATGATGCCTTAATGGATTTCTTGACTGATCAGGGCATTAGCCGCGGGTATACGAATTATTGGGTCACCTTCCGGCTGGCTTTTCTCTCGAACGAGCGGTTGATCTTTTCGCCAGAACTGCCCTACAAAGATGACATGAGATATAGCCCAAGGGATAACCGCTATCCGCTTTACGCCGAGATGGCAGACGAGAGTGATGAAGTGGCCTATATCACCACCAAACATCCGCAGTTAGACGCGATCCTTCGCACGCGTTTTGAGGAACAGGGCATCACTTATCTGGAACAAGACATT
>JBNKDB010000170.1:0-4362 GCA_050288045.1 Anaerolineales bacterium
TCGGAGTGCGGTATTCGCGCACTTGCAGCCACTGTCCGGCGGCTTCGGGTTGGTTGTTCTGGATGGCGTCCAGTGTGAGACGATAGCTGCCCAACAGGATGCCGGTCCAGATTTCGCCGCGCAGCAACGCCACCTGTTCGATATCTCCGGCGGCGACGGCCTCCTGGATCAGGCCAAGTTGCTGATCCAGGAGACGGCCGACTTCTGGTTCTTGTGTGGCGATCTGCATGGCGGCTGCACTTTGCTCGTAGGCGATCTGTGCATCTTGGGCGGATTGCCGGGCTGCTTCCGTGTCTTTCAGCAAGAGCGCCTTTTGCGCTTCGAAGAGCAGCTTGCGCACTTGCTCTACTTCCTCCCAGGGGGCGGCGTTGTTTTGTGCCAGCGCTCCCAACGGGCTGCCGAAAAGCAGCATGGCGAGTGTTCCGAGCAGGACGAACCGGCTGATCCGTCCGCTGTGTCCCAAGATCGATCGTCTGATTTTTATCATGATGAGTTTTTTTGTGTAATTGTGGGTTATGGTTGATGAGTAAAGGTTATTCCTGGATCTCGATGTCCAGCAGGGAAGCGGCCTGGGAAACCTGGCCAGAGATGGCGGTGGCCTGTTCCTGGGCCTCGGTACCGAACAGGTCGGCCTCTTCAGGGGAGAATATTTTGCCGGTTTTTTCTTGCTGGTAGAGGTCGGAAACGTATGCCAGCAAGCTGTCCAGGTTGGTATCGATCTGGGCGTGCAGTTCGGGGTTGGATTCTTCGACGACCACGCCGACGTTCTCATAGGTTACGTCCAGGCCGTGCAGGATACCATTGATGTCGAACAGGCGGCTGACGGCCACGAAGTTGGCTTCTGCAGTGCTGTCACCAGCTACGAAGGAAGACAGTTTCCACTGCTCGAAGTATTCGTTCATGGTCGGTACCATCACAGCCAGGGCGGTGAAGGCATCGCTGAGGGTCGGTTCCCAGGCGTTGATGGCGGTCAGCATTTCTTGACCAGCGGCGTCCAAACCCTGCGTGGCACCCAGGAAAATATTGGCTTCGGGCAGGCCCTCGGCAAATTCGATTTCACCGTTGCCGTCCAGGTCAACGGCCAGCCCGGTGAATTCGGCATTGGTGGTCCAGATGGTGGGTTCGGTCAGGTGGTGGAAGAAGTTGCCGGGGCTTTCGAGCACACGGCCATCGGGCAGGGTTAATTCCCATTCAAGCGCTTCGGTGGGGTCTTCTACGGCGCTGGGGCCGGCGTCGATCCACACGTCGTAGTAGGCCAATGAAGGCACACCGGCAACGATACCTTCATTCAATTCGTAGTGCTGGCTGGTCGTCAGCCATTGTTGTTTGGCAGTGGCAACCAGGTTTACCAGCGTTTCGCTTTCCGCATCCCAAGCTGCTTGATAGTCGAAATCGTGGGCAGCAATCAGGTCATAGTAGCTCTGGGCGGTTGCAACCAGTTCAGCCGATGCCGCCGTCATCTGTTCGGCCTGAGCGATAGCGTAATCCTTGACGGCAGCAAGGTCGGCGGTGCTAAGGTCAGCTTCCGATTCCATTTCGGCTTCGGTCTCGGCTTTTGTTTCGGTGGTGTCTTCTGCTGGAGCGGAGGCTTCAGTTGGGGGAGTGGCGCAGGCGTTGAGCGCCAGAATACACAGCGTCAAAATGGTCAGTAAATTGCGGGGGAACTTCATAATTGTCAATCTCCTTATGACTTATTATTAGAGGGGGCAAATTGACTCCGGGCATAGAAGAGATTACAATTAATCTTGACCGGAGTTACCGCTAGGTTACATCTGGTAATTGCAGGTCGGGGAGCTTCCCGGCCTGCAATCTTTATGAAGGCGTGGGGACTATATTTATAGACGATCTCCTTTTTACAAAAAACTCCTCAATAAGAACATCTTTTAGTACCGAGCGACGGGGATTATACTATATTTTATGATATTTGTCTTAATTATATAAAATATAGACTAATCCAGGAGGATTGTATAGATAGGAATGGGTAGGTTTTTGAGCGGGGGATCAGTGATTGCGATTCGTAGAAAGGATCAGTTGACCAGTAACCAGTCAACCAGGGGGACGTGATGCGAGAATCGTGGAATGTAACCGGTTGATCAGTAATCAGGCACTGAGGATAGAGACCGTGAAACGTGAGACAACATTCGTAAAACGTGAATCATGGGGAATAGTCATGTTGCAGGCGACTTTAGTCGCTGAGGAGAAAAACCGAAAATCGTGATCCGAGAAGCGTGAGGCGTAGATACCTTGTTCCTGATTGTCTAGTTGCCTGATTACTAAGTGCCTGAGTGCCTCTTTATCCAATTCCGCCCGTTGTAATTTGCATTCGCGGCATTAGCCGCCTGCATCATATTCCCCCGCCGTGCAATTTCTAATTTGTTGTCTGCAATTTGCGACTTTCTATTGCAACGCTGCTTCCTTGGCGCGTTTGGTCTCGCGGCCGCGCGCGTGTGGGTCGAGCAGGCGCTTGCGAATGCGCAGGCTTTCGGGGGTGACTTCCAACAGTTCGTCGTCGGCCAGGTATTCGATGCACTCGTCCAGGCTCATATCACGCGGCGTGACCAGGCGCACTTCAATGTCGCGAATGGCATTGCGCATATTGGTGAGGTGCTTGGTCTTGCACACGTTCACATCCAGATCGCCGGGTCGTTGGTGTTCACCAACGACCATGCCGGCGTACACCTCGACGCCCGCACCCAGGAACAAGGTGCCACGCTCTTCGGCATTCTTGAGGCCGAAAGTGGTGGTTGGGCCGGCTTCCCAGGCCACCAGCGAGCCACGGGCGCGCGTGGCGATTGCGCCGACGTTGGGGGCGTAGCCGTGGAAGATGGTGTTCATGATACCCAAGCCACGCGTGGCGGTCAGGAACTGGTAGCGGAAACCGAGCATACCGCGCGAGGGCACGATGAAAGTTAGTAGGGTGGTGCCGGTAGTCGATTCGACCATGTTCTGGAGTTCGCCGCGGCGCTTGCCCATGTTTTCAATCACGATACCAACGGTGTCGGGGGGCGTCTCGATGTGGACTTCTTCGAAGGGTTCCAGGATATTGCCTTCGGCATCGTTCTTGAGGATCACCTCAGGACGGGAGACCTGGAACTCGTAGCCTTCGCGACGCATGGTTTCGATCAGGATGGCAAGGTGCAGTTCACCGCGCCCGGACACCAGGAAGGTGTCGGCCGAATCAGTCTCCTCCACGCGCAGGGAGAGGTTGCTCTTTAATTCGTTGAACAGGCGCTCGCGGATTTTGCGCGAGGTGCCCCAGCGGCTTTCACGCCCGGCAAAGGGGGAAGTGTTGACGCCAAAAGTCATACGCACGGTAGGGGCTTCGATGGTGATGCCGGGTAGCGCTACGGGGTTTTCAGGGTCGGCCAGAGTTTCACCAATCGCGATGTTATCCAACCCGGCCACGGCGACGATGTCACCGGCTTGAACCTGTTCGACCTCGACGCGCTCCAGACCGTCCTGCACGTACAGGTAGCGCAGGTTTTCGGGCAGGTTTTCGCCGTCCAGGGTCAGGCGGGCGACTTGCTTTCCGGCCTGCATGGTCCCGGCAAAGACGCGCCCGACGGCGGTCAGGCCGCGGTAGTTATCGTAATCTAACGTGGTAACCAGCATTTGCAGGGGCGCATCAGGGTCGACGACCGGAGCGGGAATCTCGTCCAGGATGGTCTGGAAGAGGGGCTGCAAGTCTGGGCCAACCTCGGGGGTCAGGCCAGCCTGGTGCTTGGTAGCAATGGCATACACGATCGGGAAATCGGCCTGCTCATCGGTGGCGCCCATTTCCAGGAAAAGGTCGAAGGTGTCGTTCAGCACGCGGTCGGTGTCGGCGTCCTTGCGGTCGACTTTGTTGATGACCACGATGGCGCGGTGTCCGAGTTCGAGCGCTTTCTTGAGCACGAAGCGGGTTTGTGGGCGCGGGCCTTCGGCAGCATCTACCAGTAATAGTACGCCGTCGACCATGTTAAGCACGCGCTCGACTTCACCGCCGAAGTCGGCGTGTCCGGGAGTATCGACAATATTGAGTTTGACCTGTTCGCCGGTTTTGGGGTCGGGGATATGCACGGCAGTGTTCTTGGCCAGGATGGTAATGCCGCGTTCGCGTTCCAGGTCGTTGGAATCGAGCACGCGTTCTACCACTTGCTGGTTCTCGCGGAAGACGCGCGCCTGGCGCAGCAGGCCGTCTACGAGCGTGGTTTTGCCGTGGTCGACGTGGGCAATGATGGCGATATTGCGCAGGTCTGATCGTGTAATTTTCATAGTACCTTACTACCTCTATTAACTTTCACAAAAAAACCGACCGTTTTTGGCCGGGTTTCCAAATTAACTTGCCAAGTTTAACGCATAAGTCGAAATTTAGATAGGGAT
>JBNKDB010000171.1:0-3400 GCA_050288045.1 Anaerolineales bacterium
GTTCGCCGACGGCCCGGCCAGGTGGATGAAAGCATTAGCAACCTGGTCCAGGGCGGCGCGTTCGTGCACCGGGGTAACAGTGTATGCCCCCGCGGGGCTAAAGCGCAAATCCCAATCGATCCCGAATTGCGAGACCGCCCAGGCATGGCCGAACTCATGCACGGCCAACACTCCGGTGAGCACAATCCCCATTTCCAGGCTTTGGAATATGAACGCCACCACCGCCGCGAAGATCACAGCAGAGCTAAAACTGCGTAGTGTTCGTTTCCAGGAAAATTGCATCTTCATAGTAACCGCAAAGAAAAAAGGACGCCCTGTGAAACTGCGCGTCCTTCGAATGCCTTATTCGTCCTACAAAAAACTAGCCGCCAGCTCCGTTGTTCTTGTTCATCGTTGCATTGACCTTTTTGAATAGCTGCTCGAAGCGGTCCAGAGTGGCTTCGTCCACACCGGTAAGCAGATAACTTTGCTCTTGAAGCAAGTGCGTGGCGGGTTTGGTATGGTCAAATTTCTTGCCCAGATACTGCTCCACGCGCCCCAGGATACGCTCACCCGGCGGCAGATCGCGCTCCTGCACGTCGATGATGCCAGAACCACGCAGCAGGGTGAGATAAAAATCCGGCTCGAACATATCTTCCAGGTCGGCTTCTTTGCCGCCTGTGAAATTGATCAGCGGGAACAGCTTCTGCGGTTCCAGGTAGCCGCGATGGATGAGGGCATTGACCATCTCAATTTCCGGTTCGTACACATTGAGCAGTACGGCCGGTTTCATCTGGGTTTCCAACAAAGCGATCAGCGGCGGAATGTTCTCCACGCTGCCAGAAGGAATGATGACCCATTTTGGATCGAGCGTGGTACGGCCTTCAGCCGCCAGGCGGGCGCTCATGATGTGCAGGTAAAGCACATCCGAGGCACTGCGCACCAGCAAGTTATCCGGCCCCATCATAAAAGTGCGTGAAATCTCGTGGCCCAGGGCAGCCTGGAGCGGATAGATCGTATCCCGGCTCATCACGGTATACACGTTTTCAGTGATCTTGGTGCCCGCGCCCTTGCGTTCTTCCACTGCACGTACGCGCTGCAACTCAGTCGAACGGATCATGAAGGGTGAATGGGCAGTGTAAATCACCTGATGTTGGGGAGCGAGCTTCTCTTCCATAAAACGCAGCAAGTCACGTTGTGCAGAAGCATGCAATCCCAGACCCGGCTCGTCGATCAATAAGACCATTTTCTCGTTGAGTTCACGGAATTCGGAGAAGAATACCAGGAACGAGAAGAACCACACGAAACCATTGGAACGCTCATCGAATTTCAAGGAAACGCGGTGTTGGTCATTCCAGATGCGCACATCCATGAACGGTGGGCGCTGGTTCCCCTCGGCCGTCGATTTGAAGTCCACATCGAACTCCACACGCAAGTTCTTATTCTGACTCCAATATTCCAATACCTCATCGGTAATCTGGGATGAAGCGGCTTCGAGCAAGGCCCGGCGCTCTTCGTACTGTGCCTCTACGAATTCGTGTGCTTCCAACCCGGCCAGTTTCAACAAGGCCAATGCCGTATGGTCATTGGCAGACAAGGCATTTCCGGTGCTCTTCGCTTGTTGGATATTTCCAATTGAAAATCGCCCAGGGAGTTTGCTGAATTCATTGAAATACAAGAACTTGGGCAAGCGAGAAAATAAATGACTGCGCATGCGCGCTTGCAGGTCGAAATCCTCAATATGTGTCAGCAGGCTATTTACCGATGGTGGGCGCATTTCCAAAGCATTGAGCTTGCTGCGCAGTTCGTCCAATGTCTTGATGTCGTCCGGTAATGTGATCTCGAGGTTAGCAGAATGCGAAACGTGGCGCACAAAGGCCATCTCGTCGACATCGACCTGCATGAACGGCTGGTTAGCATAATTGCGCGAGACGATCACCGTATTCGACTTCAACACCCCGGCGCCAAAGCGTTCTTCAACAGAATGGATATCGGATTCCTCAAGTTCGAAAATCGCTTCAACCGGCCGGATCTCGGAGATATTCAGCACACCCGTGCCGCGCCGGTTGCGCGGAAAATCCAACAATTCTTCGAATTTGGTGCGCGAGCCGCTCACCACCGGATTCAACCGATACAAAGCTTCCATGAAAGCCGTCTTACCGCTTTCGTTCTTGCCCACCAGACAGGTTAACTTTGGATCGATCCGGACAGCTTCCGAATCGTCGATACATTTATAAGATCGAATGTGGACGGACTTGAGGATCACTTCATTTCCTCCACCAAATGAAACGTATTAGCCTACACTTGGTATAGAATCTTGGTCTTTCTTAGTATACCGACCATGGTTAATTTGTTAATATAGGCTTTTTGTACCTTTTATCAGGACTATTTTACCCGACAATTACCGGATACGCGCATTATAATTAGCGGTCAAAGCCATTACAGGCTGCCTATCTGCTGCTTAAATCTGAGGTAAAACCATGCCCGAACCCACTCCCGTTTCCCAGGCACTGACCACATTGGGAGTTGCCCACCGCGAATTCCATCACCAAGGTCCGCTGCGCTCCCTGGAACAAGCCGCGGCCGAACGCGGCCAACAACCCGAACAGATCGTCCGCAGCTTGCTGTTCCGCGTCTCAGAAGGCGAATATGTGATGGTCCTGGTGGCCGGGCCGGAACAACTCTCCTGGAAACGCCTACGCCGCTACATGGGCACTTCCCGCCTGACCATGGCAAGCCCGGAAGAAGTCTTGCAGATCACCGGTTATCCGTTAGGAGCGGTTGCTCCATTTGGTTTGCCGCAGCCTATAAAAGTTGTAGTGGATGAGAGCGTGCGCGCTCAAACTGAGATTTCGCTGGGTTCAGGGGTACGCGGCACCGGCATTATCATGCAAGCCGCCGATCTGTTGACTGCTTTGGGGGAAAATATCGAATCCGGGAATTTCAAAGAAAGTTCTTAGAAAATTCTTGATACCTTGCAAACTAGACAACTATACTGTAAAATTAACCCAACATTAAAATAGTCACTAAATATCATCTTTTTTACCGGAAATTTAATCAGGGTAACACGGCAATTTCATAAACGAAGATAAACCCTAGAATTTTAGGCCAGAGAAACGTAGGCAGATGGCAGGCGAAATTCTACAGGCACATTTGATCAACCTATTGTTTTTTTCGTTAATACAGTTGCATAACCGTAACAGTTAGCTTCTATTTAGAAACTGTTACTCTTTTCGCATTTAACCAAAGCGTTTTTCAGGTGATCTTTTCACCTATTACCAAAAAGTGTTGAACAAACTATCAACAGCGGCATTACCGAGTGTTTCTGTGGAACCTTTCGTAGGAACCCAATCATCCTGTTTGTATTCGGTAACAATCGCAGTATTGATCATTGAAAGGAGGTGGTAGCTGAAATCGATAC
>JBNKDB010000172.1:0-4334 GCA_050288045.1 Anaerolineales bacterium
CTGCACGTTCTTTTCTTTGGCACCATAAGCCAACAGCCAGGGGTCTTTAGGAATGCAGTGACCACCCACGCCTGCGCCGGGCAGCAGCATTTGCCGTCCCGGGCTTTTATTGACCAACTCGCGCACCTTCCAAACATCGCCACCCACCGCCTCACAGATCATGGCGACTTCGTTAGCAAACGCGATTTGCACATCACGGTAAGCGTTTTCGGCAGTCTTGACCAGTTCGCCGGTAATACAATCAGCGGGGTCAAGGTCACCCTGGACGATGTTCTTGTAAAGCGCCAGCATGGTTTCAGAGGTTTCCGGTGTCTTACCGCCAACCACCCGGCTAAGATTCCGCAAGTTCGCCAGCAGCTTCCCAGGCATCACGCGTTCCGGGCAATGACCGAGGTAAAAACTTTCGTTCAGCTTGTAGCCGCTGAAACGCTCGATTCGGGGAGCAACCACATTATCGATCGTCCCCGGTGCAATGGTCGATTCTACGACCACCAGAGCGCCCTCTTTCATTACCGGCCCCAAACTACGCAGACTGTTACGCAGCGCCTGGTAGCGCGGCCCATTATCCTTATCAATCGGGGTTTCCACATCGATCAAGATCACATCGCGGTCCCGCAAATCTTCGTAATTCACGGTCGCGCGCAGATTACCACCGGCAATCACTTCACCCAATAGGTCGGCAAGACCTGGTTCCTCACCTTCGATTGGAGAAACCCCGGCGTTGATCTTGTCCACGCGCTCTGCTAATATATCGACCCCTATCACATCGAAGCCTTGCTCGGCAAACATGCAAGCTACCGGTAATCCAACATACCCCAAACCAATGACGGCGATCCTGGCTTCTTTCGCCTCGATCTTCTGTCTAAGTTCTTGCAAACTCATCATTAAACCTCAACCACCTGGTTTGTCTTGCCAGATTCGATCAACGCCAACGCAAGGTTCAAAGCAGCCAACCCATCCTCACCACTGACCGGCACAGGTGTATCGTTAAGAATCGCCTGCAGGAAGGCCTGCAACTCGGCCTTCAAGGGCTCATAGCGCTGCAAGGAATAGCGCACCATGCGGCCTTCGCTCACACCTTTGATCATGCGCAGCGCCTGCCATAATTCTTCTTGTACAGTGGCGTTTTCATAGAAATACAGGTCCTGGGTCAGGTCATCGACTTTGAACATACCTCGCTCACCTAAGACAATCACCTCGCGCACCTTGGTCGGCGTCAACCAGTTGATCTCCAGAGAGCCGGTCACATTATTCTCGAACCGCACCAGGCCAAGCACCAGGTCTTCGTGATCGGTGTGCACGCGCTGCTCGATCTCGGCGAAAATGCGCACCGGCTGCTCGTCGGTCAGGAAGCGCATCACGTCCAGGTCGTGCGGGGCCAGGTCGACGACCACACCCACATCACGAATGCGCGCCGGGAACGGCCCTACGCGGCGGCAGATGATTTGGAAAATGCGTCCCAGTTCGCCTTCCTGCAACTTTTTCTTCAATTCCTGGATTGCCGGATTGAAACGCACAATATGTCCGACCATCAGTTTGCGTCCCAATGAATCGGCCAGTTCAATCAATCTTTGACCTTCTTCGACGGTGGCCGCAATCGGCTTCTCGATCAACACATCGGCACCGGCTTGCATCACTGCCGTTGCCACCTCTTCGTGCAATGCAGTGGGTACGGCAATACTCACCGCGGCAGGTTGTTCTACTTCCAACATTTCTTGGAAATCGGTGTAAGCCGGAACGCGATATTTACTCCCAATTGCGGTGACCGCATCCCGATTTACATCAGATACGGCAACCAGTTCGGCTTCTTTCAGTTCAGTATATACCCGGGCGTGGTTCTGCCCCATTGAACCCACGCCAATCACAGCAGTTTTAATCATGATTTAGCCTTGTGTAAAATCGTTTACGGTGGCTACGATGGTTTCCAGGTCGGCACTGCTCAACGCAGGATGTACCGGCAAGGAAAGCACCTCAGCAGCAGCCTTCTCAGCTTCCGGCAAGGTCTGGTCGTAGCCCAGATCGTTGACATAATAAGTCTGTTTGTGGATCGGCACCGGATAGTAAACGCCGGTACCCACCCCATTGTCGGTCAAATACTGGAGCATTTCGTCACGGCGGCCATCGGTGACGCGGATCGTATATTGGTGATACACATGTGTGTACCCTTCAGGAGCAGTGGGCACAACTACGCCTTCCAAATGCTCGCTCAGAAACGCAGCATTCTTCTGGCGCGCGGCGTTGAACTTCGCCAATTTCTTGAGCTGCTCATGTCCAATAGCTGCATGCACGTCCGTCATACGGAAGTTGAAGCCCAACTCGTCGTGGTAGTAGCGGCGGCGCATGCCGTGCTGCCGGATCACACGGCACGATTCGGCAATTTCCGCATCGTCCGTGGTAATCATGCCACCTTCGGCAGAGGTCATATTCTTGGTGGGATACAACGAGAAAGTACCCGTTCCGAAAGAACCAACCACTTTCCCATTGAAGATTGCCCCATGGCTCTGGCAAGCATCTTCGATCACGGCCAGGTCATGCTTCTCAGCAATCGCCATGATCGCATCCATGTCGCAACTCAGACCGAAGAGGTGCACGGGCATGATCGCTTTGGTCTTCTCGGTGATAGCAGCTTCGATCAGGGCCGGATCGATGTTAAAGGTGACCGGATCGATATCGACAAAAACCGGTGTGGCACCGGTGAACAGCACACTGTTCGCCGAAGCAATAAAGGTAAACGGGGAAGTAATTACCTCATCTCCCGGGCCGACGCCATGCGCCAACAAAGCAGTGTGCAGCGCGGTGGTGCCCGAAGTCGTTGCTACACCGTAGCCAACGTCTACCATCTTTGCGAAGTCTTCTTCAAAGGCTTTGACGCGCGGACCTTGTGCGATAATTCCCGAGTCCAACACCTCTAAAACGGCTTGCTTTTCTTCTTCTCCGATCAAGGGTTTAGCAATATGAATCATGATAGGTTCTCCCAATCTTCTTTCGAAATTTCAACGGTTTGTCCACATTGATTACATTTAAGGGTTACAACATCCCCTGAAGCTTTTTCTTTTTCAAGCGTCTGCCCACAAGGGCAAACAAACGCAGCCAGGCGGGCCGGATTGCCCCGCACCAGGCCATAAGCCGGAACGTCTTTGGTCACGACACTGCCCGAGCCAACCATGCCCCACTCACCTACTGTCACGCCACACACAATCGTGGAGTTGGCACCCAACGCTGCCCCACGGCTGATGCGCGTTTCACTCAACACCCAGTCGTCAGCTGATTTCAGGCTGCCATCGACGTTGATGGCACGCGGGCGCAAATCGTTGGTAAAGCACACATGCGGACCGACAAAGACACCGTCTTCAATCGTCACGCCATGATAAACGGAGACGTAATTCTGGATCTTAACATTGCTGCCAATCGTCACACCAGCATCGACATACACCCCCTTTGATAGAATGCAGTTCTCACCAATGGTAACGTTTTCGCGAATTTGAGCCTGGTGCCAAATGCTGGTTCCTTCACCGATATTTGCTTCTGGGGATACATCAGCAGTAGGATGGATGCGAACAGCCATAATGTCTCCTTGAGATTGTGAAATTTTTCTCAAACAGTTTACCATATTTTGCATTAAAATCTCCCACTCTGGCAAAATGAAATGATTTGATTGCCAAAGGGGAGGACATACTGAATCTTGCATATTATAACCGCGGGATAGGAAATTTCCATGCCGGTTTGTGGTGCCCGCACATTGTGAGAACCTGACCACAGATCCCCCATAAAACACACCTACACAGCAAGTTCGTTCAAAGGTTAGCGGCTGTATACCCCCATCAATTCTACCTCGGCGATCACATGGCCTTCCATGGCCTGAAGTACAGCTTCCTTGTCCATTCCAGGTGTCAAGTCCAGTACAACATCAAGGGCATACAGTTTGAAGAAATAGCGATGTTCCCCGCTGGGCGGGCACGGACCACCGTAGCCCACCGATCCCCAACTACTGTTACCTTGCACAGTGCCATCGGGTAAGGTGGCATCCGATTGACTTTCGGTAAATTCGCGCGTCTCGGCCGGGATGTTGTAAAGTACCCAATGCACCCAGGTTCCGCCTGGTGCATCGGGGTCATCCATAATGAGCACATAAGTTTGAGTGCCTTCGGGCGCGTCACCGAACAACAGTGGTGGCGAAATATCCTCGCCGTCACAAGTATATTGCGTGGGAATCGTCTCGCCTTGAGCAAATACCGGGCTGGTCAGGCTAAATGGCATGGAAGGTGTTTCTGTCGGCAATTCGACAACGACTTCCGTTGGTTCCAGTGTAGGCTCTTCGGGCGGCGCAGATTCAT
>JBNKDB010000173.1:0-6294 GCA_050288045.1 Anaerolineales bacterium
AAGTTGAGCGCCACGAAGGTCAGCAAGAAAGCGATCAGAATGGCATCCGTCCGAGTGGCCCTGCCGCGCCCAAAGCGGCTCAGCGTGCGCCCGGTCGAAACCAGGAACAAGGCTGCCACCGGAAAGCCAATCGCGGCCGCAAATTCGGTATTGTTCAGTAACATGGCTTCCAGTACCAGTTCGGGTGCGATCAGGAAACCAGTATTCTCGATCTTGATCGATTTCCCGGCATCGATGCGTTCAATGAAATCATAATTACGAGTGATCTCCATCGCCTTCTGGTAGCGGATCAGCGGGTTATAGTTCAAGAAGATGCAGCCAACCACCAACGCCAGTGCCACGCCCAGTAAAACCCCACTGCCCAATTTAAGTGAAGTAACCAGATACTTTCGTTTGCGGTTGATCCAAAAATCGACCAGCAGGTAAATACCTACAAATGCTCCAGCAGTCAGTAAAGCAAAGGTAGTGAAAGCCAACAGGTACACAACCACACCGCTGGCTACCGCCCACCAGAACGACTGCCGCTTCACACTGAAAATGATCGCCGCCGCCCCCAGCATGAACAGCAGTGGAAAGAGCGCCTGATCCAGGAAGAGCGGCAGCAAGATCACATTGGGCAAGGAAATATACAATAGGCTGGGGTAAAGGTTGTCCGGCTGGTCGGAAATTTGATTGCTGAATTTCTGGATCAAGAAAACGATCAAGAATGCCAAACAAGGTAAAACGAAAGCCAGCAGGGTGGTCAATGCCAGGAAGCGCCCTTCGACTGTATCCTGTGAATTGAGCCAATCAGCCAGGTACTGCATACTCTTGTAGAACACAATCGTGCCCGGTGGTTTGGAACCATTGAACATGCGCTCCCCGTAGATCTGATTGTATTCGGTCACAATTTCTATCAGGTTGAAATCATCCTTGGCAGCGTTCATGGCCTGTGATTTGTGCCAGGAAGTGGCAAACTTGAGGCGTAGCGATTCGAGTCCCTGTCCTTCGATCACACCGAAGCTGAATTGCAGCAGCCAACCGAACAGGTAAATGATGACAAGATTACGGAACGTTTTATGGGGGTTACGCAAAATGACAGCCACCACAATAAGTGCCAACCCCAGCATCACCGGGAAGACCAGGTCGCGCGGGGTAAACGGCTTGGCTGCAATTTCCCAGTAGTAGCCGGGGATACGCGTGAACACTTGCGCTTGCATCACCAGGATGAACCAATGCAATCCCGTAGCCGTCAGTACGGCCAGAGTAAAGAGCATTTTCCACCCTATCGCACCTTCCAGCGGACGCCGGTATGTACGGTACAGCCAAACTGCGCAGCCCCACAGCAGCCCGACGCCCCAGACCAACAAGGGCAAGGCGTACTCCAGCACGGTGCGGATGGTCTCAAATGTACCCAGGGAATATTCAAAAATGGGATAGTAAGTCGCATAATCCTGGAAAAGCGGCGAGGGAATGGCGAGGATCAGCACAAGCCCCAGCCCACCAAGGAATGCCAGGGTAGTCATCGTTTGGGTAAAACGCTCCGGCCGAGCGAGGAAATTTTCCAGGCGCACATCGAGTGTTGAGATTAGTGCGGAACGGCGCAAGGCCAACACCAACCCCAGGAGGAACGGCCCAACCAAAAGCAAGCCTAAGGCCGCCAACCCAAACCATAAAGTTGTGGCTTCTAATGGAACAGTACTCAGCGTCCATGATATGGCAATCACGCCGGTGACAGCAGTGAGGGTAAAGAAAATCTTGTTGCACATGCCAGAAAAGACCCTTTCAGTGCAGCTTGCGCTTCGAAGCACCCAAGCCGCAAAATTAGCAGAAAGTTTTCTTTCCTCACCAGATCAACCGCGATTTCGCCAATCCCCCTTTTTAGCCGCGGCTAATCCATCCGTCTTCTCAAAAAATAATACTCCCCGAAACAGTATAAAGTTCAAAAACCCCACCAATTGGCGGGGTCAGTTTTTAAGCGTAATGCTGCAGGGCTTATTCTTTGCTGCGTTTATAGGCCAGGGTTTCACCCGTCGACCACTCTTGCTTCCATTCCCCAACTTCAGGGGCGGCGCGCATGCCCAATTCCTGCTCGGTGTGGATCAGGTCTTTGCGATAAGCGCGCACCAGGGCTTCCACACATGCTCCATCCAGATGCGCCCCGGATACTTCGCGCATATGGATAATGACGTCTTCGACCTGCATGGCCTTGCGATAGGGCCGGTCGGAGGTCAGGGCATCGAAGACGTCGGCCACGGCCACGATACGTCCAGTCAATGAAATCTGATCACCCTTGAGACCTTTGGGATAACCGGTACCGTCCAGGCGTTCGTGGTGTTCGGCCAGGGCCGGTATCTCCACGTCCAGCATCCGCACCTGTTCCATGATGCGCTCCCCGATGATCGGATGGTCTTTCACCAAATCGTACTCCTCATCGTTGAGGCGTTCCGGCTTGGCCAGAATCGTATCGGGGATGCCAATCTTACCAACATCATGCAGCAGCGCCCCGACCCGGATACGATGGATCATCTCTCCGGACAGTCCCATTTCTTGCGCAATCGCCACCGAAAATTCGCTCACCCGCAGGGAGTGACCGACAGTATAAGGATCTTTGGCATCGACAGCCGCCGTCAGCGCTTTCAAGACATCCAGGAATAATTCGTTGGCATCGGCATATAACTCGGCGATCTCCAGCACGGTACCGGCCTGGGTCGCCAATGTGCGCAGCAGCTTGGCATCGTTTTCGGTGAAATTGCCGGAGCGCTTGTTGATCGCCTCCAGGCCGCCAATCGTGCGCATCTGCACGCGGCCGCGCTCGCGGCCCAACACCACCGACTGGGTGCACAGCGGCACCGCCAGGATAGCCTGGGTATGAACGCCGCTTTGCTGGTCGGCTTGTTTGTAATGGCGTTTATCCCGGCTGGTATCCGGCACAATGACGGTTTCACCGGTTTCTACCACATGTCCAATGATCCCCTTGCCGGGCGGCACCACGATGGGGTCTTCGCCCAAGTCGTCCAGGTTATTGGACATAAGCAACACCAGGTTGCCGGTCTCTTCATCCACCAGGAAAATAGAGGCAATTTCAGAGTTCAACAACTCAGAGGCATAATCGACGATCATGCGCAGGATCTGGGAGCGGTCGAGGGTGGAACCGATCTGGCCGATAATGGCGACCAGCGCTTCCAGGCGGTCATTGTAGGTCTTGCTGCCTTCGATCAATTGCGCTTTTTCGATCTCGGAGGCCATGCGGTTACCCAGCAACTGCACGAGCTGCATGGCGGGGCGCGAAAAATTGAAGACCTGCACGACACCAATTGCCTGGCGCTGCAACTGCAAGGGGATCGAGAGCGCGTTCTCTACTTTGTTGGTGCTCAAGTTCTGGACTTCCGCTTCCCAACGGGCATCGGAATAACCGCTTTTTACCAGGATGGGTTGTTGGCTCCACACCGTCGCCCCAGCCAAACCCGTTCCGGTGGTACTGGAATTTCCGGTAAGGTTAGGGCGCATATTTTCCCCTTTGACAACTTCGAAACTCAATGTATTGGTGGTGTCATCTAACAGGTATAGGATGCCCCCTTCTGCGCCGCACACATCAATGATTAAATCCAACATCTGATCGAGCAATTCGTCCAGCTCGGTGGTGCTGGCAATGTGATTAGCGCGTTCAAGGATATGCAGGATTTCGCCAGAATCCTCCAATCGGTTTTCTATCTCCTGGCCGCCAGGCATTTTGCCGGGCATAGCGACTCCTTATTCCACAACAATAATCAATCTGCAACCATTAATCGTGGATATTGTCGGTGCCAATCCGTTACCTGCTGGTAAGCATGAGCCACCCGGAAAAGACGCTCTTCCCCAAAATGGGGGCCCATTAACTGTACACCAACCGGTAAGTTCTCGCCATCGAAACCCACCGGAAAAGCCAACCCCGGCACACCTGCCAGGTTGGCCGGCAGCGTAAACACATCCTCCAGATACATCGCCAAGGGATCATCGCTGTGCTCGCCAATCGGGAAAGCGGTAGTTGGGGCTACCGGGGCGGCGATCACGTCGACTGTTTCAAAGGCTTTTGTAAAGTCCTGTTTGATCAGGGTACGTACCTTCTGCGCCTGGCCATAGTAAGCATTGTAATACCCGGCAGAAAGGGCGTAGGTACCGAGCATGATACGGCGTTTGACCTCAGGGCCAAATCCGGCGCCGCGCGTTTCCTTGTACATCTGGATCATGTCTTCATCGGGCACGCGCAGGCCATAACGCACCCCGTCGAAGCGCGCCAGGTTGGCGGATGCTTCTGCGGGAGCAATGATGTAATATACCGGCAAGGCGTAGGCGGTATAGGGTAGGCTGATTTCTCTGATCTCTGCGCCGAGCGCTTCGAACTGGGCAATCGCCGCGCGCACAGCAGTTTCCACTCCAGGTTGAATGCCTTCTATAAAATACTCTTTGGGCACACCAACCCGCAATCCCCCAATTTTCTCACTGCCGTTCAGGGCAAATTTAGGTACCGGCACATCCAACGTAGTGGCGTCTTTAGGATCGTGTCCGGCCATGAGCTTGAACAACACGGATACATCCCGAGCATCACGGCCCAAGGCGCCCACCGTATCCAAGGATGAACCATAAGCGATCAAACCGTACCGTGAGACGCGCCCGTAGGTGGTCTTGATACCGGTCACCCCGCAGAACGAAGCCGGTTGGCGGATGCTGCCGCCTGTATCCGAACCCAGCGCAGCCGGGGCCAAACGAGCCTTCACGGCCGCAGCGCTGCCTCCACTCGAACCACCGGGGACGCGCTCCAGGTTCCAGGGGTTATGCGTAGTTTCATAAGCCGAGTTCTCCGTAGAAGAACCCATCGCAAATTCGTCGGTGTTGGTCTTGCCCAGAATGACCACCCCGGCGTCGAGCAAACGTTGCACGGCGGTTGCGGTATAGGGCGGCACGAAGTTTTCCAAGACCTTCGACCCCGCCGTTGCGCGCATCCCGGCCACCGCCAGCACATCCTTCACGGCGATGGGCACACCCAGCAAAGGCGGCAATGTTTCCGCAGCCTGCTTACGACCTGCCACCAGTGCCTGGTCGGCGGCGTCGGCCTGGGCCAGCGCCGCTTCGGGCACCAGTGTAAGGAAGGCATTCAATTCGCCATCCAATGCTTCGATGCGCTCCAGGCAGGCTTCGGTCAGTTCGCGGCTGGAGAAATCTCCGGCGCGTAACCCGGCCGCGGCTTCGCACAGGGTCAAGTCAATCAGGCTGCGCATCGCTTTCCTCACTGTGATCGAGTACGACCGGCACACGGAATTGGGCATTCTCTGCCTGGGGCGCATTTTCCAGCAGCGCCGCTTTGGTCAACGTCTCGCCGGGTTGATCCGCTCGCAGTGGGCTGCGTTCAGCAACCACGGCACTCATCGGCACAACATCGGCAGTATCCAACCCCTGGAGCTTGGCGACGTGCGCCAGGATGTCGGATAGTTGCTCGCGGTAGCGCTCCTTTTCCTCATCAGTCAGGTGCAGCCGCGCCAACTGGGCAATGTGTTCTACTTCTTCTTTGGTTAGTCGGCTCATGGGCAAAATTATAACATTGCTGGCAAATTGTGTCCCCATTTGTTGCACATCCCAACAAAATTATAGGGCAGAGCAGCAAACTGCCACCCAACCCTATAAGATTCGGCTAAACTTTTCCGGCAATCCCCCCAACATCAATCCAGGAGCACCCTTTATTTATTCGCCTTCTACATAGATCGTGTACCCGAACCAGAGCAGGTCGGTGGTTTCACCCGGATCGACGGTCACATTGCGGTTAATACTGGAAGTGGGGAAATTCCCGGCGTAGCCACCACATACCGGATCCAGGTCGGGAAAGACGCAGTAATCACCTGGTTCCAGACCAGTAAAGGCGAACTGACCTTGTGCATCCGTCGTGGTGGTCTCATACAATTGCTCGCCGCAGGCCCCCATGTATAGACGTACGGTGACATTGTTGATGCCTTCTTCGTTCTGATCGCATTCGCCGTCTTTGTTGCAGTCGCAGAACACGCCGCCGGTGATCTTTCCCGGCGTTTGATTCTGCTGATTACAAGCAGCCAACCATACGATACAACCAACAACCAGGAGTAATACCATCCCGGATCGTTTACTCATTGCAACCTCCAAACGAAAGATACTATTTATTTATACATTACCAGATTCATGCATAAGAAAGCAATGGGGTAAGTACCCAATCTCAATCGCTTTTACCTATCCAGGATCATATCAACTGATTATCAGTTATCCACATTTTTTACCACTCCCTCCACAGGCGCGTGTAATATTCCAGGT
>JBNKDB010000174.1:0-2984 GCA_050288045.1 Anaerolineales bacterium
ATGGAACGAATCTGCTCCAGGTTGAGCCATTCGGGGTTCTCGTCGCTTGCGTAACGGTAACCGTCCGGCAGGTTAGTGCCTTTATCCTGCCAGTGGTGGCCGAACCATAGTTCGGTAGTCGGTTGGACGACGAACATGTCGTCCAGCTCAATGGTGGCGCGGGCCTCGTCTTCGTGGATGAGCACCTCGTGCAATTTCTCGCCCGGGCGAATGCCGACGAACTCGAGTTTGGCTTGCGGGGCGATGGCCTGGGCCAGGTCCACGATGCGCATGCTGGGGATCTTGGGCACGAAGACCTCACCGCCCTGCATCAATTCGATGCACTTTATCACGAAACGCACACCCTGTTCCAACGAAAGCCAGAAGCGCGTCATGCGCTCGTCGGTGACGGTCAATTTGCTGTTCTCGCGTTGGCGCAGGAAGATCGGTACCACACTGCCGCGGCTGCCGACCACGTTGCCGTAGCGCACACAGCTAAAACGCGTCTTCTTGCCACCGGCATAAGCGTTGCTCTGCACGATCAGCTTTTCGGCGGCCAGTTTGGTGGCGCCATATAGGTTGACGGGATTGACGGCTTTATCCGTACTGAGCGCCAGCACCTTCTGCACCCCGGCATCCAATGCGGCATCGACCACGTTGGAACTGCCCAGGATGTTGGTCTTGATCGCTTCCATGGGGTTGTATTCGCAGGCGGGCACCTGCTTGAGGGCGGCAGCGTGCACGACGATATCGACGCCGTCCATCGCCCGGCGCAGGCGCTCCTTGTCGCGTACGTCGCCGATGAAATAGCGCAGGTTCTCGGCATTGTAACCAGCCACACGCATCTCATGCTGCTTCAGCTCATCGCGGCTGAAGACGATCACCTTGGCGGGTTGGTATTCATCCATCAAAATGCGGATGAACTTCTTACCAAACGACCCGGTGCCCCCGGTCACCAATACGACTTTATCTTTCCAGTTCATGCTAACTCCATTTTAGTGATGAGTTGTCCAGGCACTTAGGCACCCAGGAACAAAAAGCATCAATAAGTGCAACGAATTTATTTTTTGTATCTGTTTCCTTCCCTCACCCCACATCCTTGAAACTGCGTTTCTGCGGATGTTTCCCCTCTCCCAGTGGGAGAGGTGTGGCGGCGTAGCCGACGGGGTGAGGGTAAATCGAAACAAAATTTAAAACATACGTACCGAACACTAATATACATCCACGATTAGGCCCCTAAGTGCCTACTCACTCGGTGCCTCGTTACTCTCTTTCCAAATCACGATTCTCAAATCTCGATTCACGGTTCACGCCTTCCTGATTACTACTCACTCGATGCCTGATCCCTATTCTTATAAATAATGACCAACGGATACGCGCCATAGCGCCCAAAGAAACGCGGGAAGAGTTCTTCCAGGCGATACAGGATTTTCAACCACAAGCGCCCACCCAGGCATTCACGAATGTAGAAGCGTAGGGCGTGCACGTTCAGGCTGCGCCACACGCGGATTTCAACCGGCATATACGGCGCAAGTTCCTTTTCCAACCAGGCAGCGTTCGACTTGCGCACATGCGTACCTTTGTTCTCAGCCAGCTTCTTCTGCCATTTCTGTTTCCTGGTTTTGCGCTGGCCGCGCAGCTTGCGGTAGGCCAACCGTGGGAAATTGAACAGGCGCACCAGCGGCGGATTGTCCCAACCGTTGACCAGCACAGCCCGCCGCTCGGGTTTGAGCACGCGGTGGATGTCGCGGTAAGCTGGGATATGTTCGGTCGGCGGTAGGTGGTGAATAGTGTGCAGCGAAACCGCGCCATCGAAGGCATCTGCCTTGAAGGGCAGGTGGGCGATGTCCCCCACCACGAACAGGCCATGCTCGCCAACGCGCTTGCGGGCTTCTTGCAAGGCCGTGATCGAGATATCGAGGCAGACGCGGTAATCGTAACCTTTGGAATATTCCAGGTAGGCCGGGTACTGGATCGGTCCGGAACCAGCATCCAGCAGGTAATGCCCGTGAGGTGCCAGGTAGCGAGAGACGCGCTGGTGGCAGCGTTGGATATATTCGTGCGCCACCGGGCGCAGGTCTTCGTAGCGCGCGTTCTGGTAGACTCCGTCGGCCACCTCTTTCCAGCCAACCTGGTCATAGAATTCGCGCACCTCTTGTTTGAGTTCGGTTTCGGTCGTCATTTCAGTCCACTTGCGTCCAATCCAGCGTTTTGCCGGTCAGGTATTGGAAGGTTTGCCCGTATTGTGCCAGCCCTTCTTCACTAAGCACACGCTCCAGCGGCCATTCAGCTACCGCATCCCACAGGTGCACCAGATGCCAGGGGAAGGGGCGCGGATAATCGAAGAAGAAGCGGTAGGCATAATGCCAGGCGGTATCGACCTGTTGCTTGGTCATTTGCACTGTAGAGAGGTTGGCCAGAGCCGAGTCCAGCAAATCGAGATACTCATTCCAACTGGCCGGGTCGAGCGTGAAGCCCTTGCCGCGATAATGTGTCTTGCCAACCACGATCACCGGCACGCCGCTCATCGCCATTTCCATGCCCACCGTGGTGGTGTAGACCATGCCCAGGTCGGCAATTGCCACCAGGTCGTAGGTATTGACCTCGTCACCGGGAGCGATCACATGGATGTTCTTGGGAATTTCGGGCAACACTTCATTGACCACATCGGCTACCGATGGCCCGGCCTGCATTTGCAACTCGCCGGGATGGATGCGCACCACGAACTGCGCTTCGGGCTTGCTGGCGAAGTAAGCCACCGTGCGCTTGAGCCATTCGGTCATGCTGTCGGTGAAAGCCTGGCGGCCGAGCGTCAGGCTGTCGCCAATCACGTTGGTCGCCAGCAGCACGATCGGGCGTTCGTCCAGGCCAAGCTTGGCGCGCACCTGTTCCTCACCTTCGGCGGGCAAGTTCTGCCAACGGCGGTAGAAGTTCTGGAACAGGCCCGCCCCCTGGCGCACGGCGAAGAGTTCCTTGATCTTTTCGTACTGTGTTTCTGTAAAGGG
>JBNKDB010000175.1:0-2177 GCA_050288045.1 Anaerolineales bacterium
ATCTGGATTGCTTGTCTGAATTATTCAACAAGACAACTCAATCTACCTCGTCTCACACCGTCAGAAGTATAGTAAATTTTGCTGTAGGGGCGACGTCATCATTCTGATGATCCATGGTCGACCAGGAATCGCGCTTGAGTATGGTGGCTATTAGAGTAGAAAGGCGGGCTGCCACAAGGGTAGTTCCTACAGATGTTTTTGTGTAGGGGTGGGTCTTGTACCCGCCCGGATGGAATCGCAAAAAGTTCGCTTCTACGTAAACTAATCGGATAACCTGCCAAGCAGCCCACTTTAGATGATCTTTTCTCACTTAGAGGTAGCCTGAAAGTAGTAGCTTGTCCCCATACCCCGCGTCCTCAAGCAATGATAGAATCGCCTATATGCAGAAAAAACTCTGGCGAAAATGGATTGTAATTGGGATCAGTTGTGCGCTGTTGATCACCGCTTGCAGCACACCGGCTAACGAGAACCCCGACCTGCAACTCACCGCCGCGGCACAAACCATCGAAGCCCGGCTGACGCTTACCCCACTTCCCACGGCCACGCGCACCTCGACTCCTGAAGCCACTGCTGATGGCAGCGCAACCCCCGAATTCGATACCGCTTCCGGTGAACCCTGCGACCTGGCCGGGTTTGTGGCTGATGTGACCATCCCCGACGGCGCTGAAGTACAGTCCGGCGCGGTCTTCACCAAAACCTGGCGTGTGCGCAACGATGGCACCTGTGTGTGGAACTCGGGCTACAGCTTGGTGTTCGTAGAGGGCTATGCAATGGGTGGTCCCGAATCCCAGCGTCTGACCAGCAGCACCATCCCGCCGGGGGGCAGTGTCGACCTTTCCCTCGACTTGGTTGCCCCGGATGAAACCGGAACCTATCTGGGTGGCTGGATGCTGGAAAATGGGGATGGCGAACGCTTCGGTTTGCAGTACGGCGAGGCTTTTTATGTCGAGATCAAGGTGGTCCCCGGCCCCACGCCCACCGATACCGTCATTCCGATTACCCCCACGGCGACGGCCACGACCGGCCCACAGCCCGATCTGGTCGTGTCTGGCTTTTCGTTAGAGCCGATTTCCCCCCGGCAGGGTGAGGCTATCAAAGCTGTGGTATTGGTTGAAAATCAGGGTGCGGCTGCGGCGACAGCTTTCCAGGTCGCCTGGTGGGCAATGCAAGACTTGCCCACGCCAACCTGTACCTGGGACATCGCCCTGTTGCAGCCCGGTGAAAACCAGGTGCTGACCTGCAACTACGCCGGTTACCCGCAGCCGGACATCGAATTGGAGACCATCGTGGTGGCTGACGTGCTCAATGACTTGGTCGAAATCAATGAGAACAACAACCTTGCCAAGATCACCATTCAGGTGCTGGTTCCTTGAAAACCAGCCGCCTGGTATGAAAAACTCATCTGTTATTCATAAAAGAAGCTTAAATTTTAATCTTCATTGCTGTATAATCGCAACGCACTCATGTTCAATATCCAATCCGATTTTCAGGAAACGATATTCAAGGAGAGAAAATCGATGAAACGAATGCAAATTCTGGCAATTTTGCTGGTTGCTGTGCTGGTACTCTCGGCCTGTAACCTGCCGGACTCAGATGCCACTCCGACGGTGTCGGAAGCCGATATGGTATTGACCGCTGCTGCCCAGACCGTTGAAGCACAGCGCACCCAGATCGCTTCTGGGCAACCCACGGCTACCTGGACACCGCTGCCCACCAATACCCAGGCGGCGGTTGTGGTGGCTTCCAATACCCCCGCGCCGACCCAGCAGCCAGCCGCTACCCAGGGGCAGGCGTCCTGTGATGTGGCGCTATTTGTCGATGATGTGACCGTGGCCGATGGCACCGATTATGCTCCAGGAGATGTCTTCACCAAAACCTGGCGGCTGAAGAACAACGGTTCCTGCACCTGGACGTCGGGCTATGACCTGATCTTTGCCAGTGGTGACGCTATGGGCGGCCCGGCTTCCCAGCAGTTGACCAGCGGCTCAGTTGCTCCCGGCGCAACGGTGGATGTGTCTGTCGAGTTGACGGCTCCCGACGATGCCGGTACCTATAAAGGCTTCTGGAAACTGCGCAATGCTTCCGGCGTGATCTTTGGCGTTTCCGGCAATAACGCTTTTTGGGTAGAGATCGATGTGTTGGATGAGGATCAACCTACCCCCACGATCACCGTGACC
>JBNKDB010000176.1:0-4512 GCA_050288045.1 Anaerolineales bacterium
CCGCGGCCCAGACACCAATTTGCAGGACATCGAGTTAGCCGTGCAGACCGAAATTCCGCTGGTCAAGCAACATCTCGCAGATGAAGCCTGGGCGATGCGCGGCCAGGGTGCCCACGCCGCACGCTATAACCGCCTGAACGGAGAAAGCACGCCGCTGCATTTGCAGCCATCGCGCGCCACCACACTCTCGCAGGGTTTTGCTACGATAGCACGCTTCTTCCCCTCGACGCGCGAAGCGTTGGCGGCCATCGATGACGAAATCGCCCTGCGCCTGCTGGGGCCGGTGCAGCCCGGCAAGGCCCAATATTTCGAAGACCAGTACATTTGCTCCGGCGGGCAGTTCTATGAACTGATGGCCGGGCACGACCGCTTCATCGCCGACCTGCGCCCGATCACCGAAGCGGTGATGGCAGCCAAAGGGTTGCAGTTGGGACTGGCGAGCCATCCCTACGACGTATGCACAGAATTGATCGCGCGTGAACTGGGTGTGATCATCACCGACGAATACGGCCACCCGTTGAGCGTGCCCCTGGACGTAACTACACCGGTGACCTGGGTCGGTTACGCCAACCCGCAACTGCGCGAGTTGGTCGAGCCAGTGCTGCAAGCCGTCTTGCGCGAACGCGGGTTGTTAAAACCATGAATCACTGAAACACTGATGGATTTGATTGAAGCACTGAAAAATCATTCCCCTTGCTCATTTCACCCCTATAACAACGATATTTATACTGGCTGTGATCATTGGGGACTATGTCTATTTGTCTACGTATTTACCTGCTCCCCATTATTAGAAACATGTAAACATTACATATACCCCATACTCACGGTCTAGGGGCTATAGTATACTGATTTCATTGATGGTATTTGTAACTTGTTTGGAGAAGAATTATGTCTGATGCTGTAGAACTCTGGGAACAACCCGAAGATGAAGAAATCTATATGTTCCTCGGCTGGCGGCAGTGGGCAGACGCTGGTTCGACCTCGTCCGGCCTGATCCGCTACCTGGTCAAGCATACCGATGCGCGCCAGATCGGCAACATCAAACCGGATGGCTTTTACATGTTCCAGATTCCCGGCACCCACGATTTGGTGCGGCCGGTGGTCAAGTTCAACGAAGGCTACCCCGAATCGCTGGAAGACCAGCGCAATGAGCTGTTCTACGCCAGCACGGGCCGCCACGGGTTGGTCTATTTCCTGGGCGACGAACCGCACCTGGACGCCGAACGGTACGTCGATGCCATCCTGCACGTTGCCCGTACGCTGAAGGTCAAGCGCATCATCAGCTTTGGCGGGGTATATGGCGAACTGCCCTACGATAAAGACCGCATGATCTCCAGCACCTACAGCCTGCCGGAACTCAAAGTAGAGGTCGAAGCCCTTTCCGTCAACCTCTCCGATTACAACGGCGGGGCCAGCATCAGTTCATATATCTGCCACCGGGCAGGCCAACAAGGCATCGAATACGTTTCCTTTTACGGTTTCGTACCGATCTACGATTTCTCCACCGCCACCAAGATGGGCAACACCATCCGCATCGAGAACGACTTCATGGCCTGGCTGGGCATCATGCAGCGCGTCAACCACATGCTGCGCCTGAACATCGACCTGAACGACCTGGAAGCGCGCAGTGCCAAACTGGTTGCCCTGATGGATGCCAAGGTAGAGGAACTGGATAGTTCCGCCCCGCAGTTGGGCGTGCGCGATTACCTCAAACGCCTCTCGAATGAATTCGACGCCGAGGAATTCGATCCGCTGGACGACATCTGGGAAGACGAACTGCGCCGTCTATCGGACAAATTCGACCCGGACGAGGAATAGTCTCACTGTAGCAATTCAGCCACACAGCCTTTCGTAGTTTTACGGAAGGCTGCTTTATAATACTAAATATGCTCTCTCCCCATACCCTCAATAAAATCTTCAACGCGGCCAACCTCGGCCCGGTAGAGATCATCGACCAACCAACACGCGGCATCGTCAACCATTGCCTGATCGTCAATGAGACGTACGTGATCCGCTTCGACGTGATCGGCTCATCCTTGGGTGGCTGCCGCTTCCGTTCGGAAGAAATCGCCTACAATCTTTTGGCAGACAGTCCCGTCCCCGTGCCGCGTGTTATCAAGCTAGATACCACCAAAACCCTGACTCCCCACGATTATCTGATCACCACCAAAGTGCCTGGCGCCCCAATCAGCGATACCTGGGGGAACCTGACGCCGCAGCAGCAAAACCACGTTGCAGAACAAGCCGGGGAATATCTGGCCCACATACACTCTTTTACCTTCGAACGTTTTGGAAAATTGCGCTTCGTGCAAGATAATGGCAAAGACTTCGCCACCTGGTTCAACTACGTGGAAGATTTCGTACTGCGCTTCATGAATTGGGGACAAGAACTAGGAATTGTCGACGCGGTTCTGCAAACACATCTGCTCACCGTACTGGAAAAGCACAAGCCGCTGCTGGACACCATGACACAAGGGGCGTTGGTACACCACGATTACCACTTCGAAAATATCTTACAGCAGGATGGGGAAATTACCGGCATTATCGACTTCGAATGGGCGCTGTCCGGCGACCCGGCGCTGGATTTCCACATCCTTGAAACTGCCGAAGCAATGTGCCTCGGTAGCCGGGAACCGTTCCTGGCGGGGTATCTAAAGCATCGGGAACTCTCCCCCGGCCACGACACCCGCCGCCTGATCTACAAGCTGCTCAATACGCTGGACGAGTTCGTGGAAAGCTGCGCCGACGGCCGCATCACAGATCACGCCCGTGCCCACGAGGAATTATTGGCGCTGATTTCAAAACTGGAAGCTTAACCAAAAAACGCAGGCGATCAACCTGCGCAGTTTCATAAAATCAAATTATTGCTTATTTGGGAGTGTACTCGTACACACCGATCTTGCAGTACACCTCGAAGCCCAAGCGGTGGTACAGGCGCAGCGCTTCCGGGTAACTGGTCAACAGTGTACCAATCTCATAGCCCATTTTCTGGGCCTCGGCAAAGGTATGCAGGGTCATGAACGTGCCCACGCCTTGCTTACGGTAACCGCTGCGGGTGGTTAGGTTGTAGAAACCGGGCACGTCGGCCCCAAAGAACAACGAACTGATCCCTACCACTTTGCCATCCCGGATGCCCAGGTAATGCCGCCAGAGTGTATCGGAGGTCAGGCTGACCGCCTCGTACATGCCAAAGCGCAAATCGGCTTCCTTCTGTGGCAGCATCAGGCTGCTGCTCAACACCTCGAACCACTTCTTCAAATCTTTCTTGTTACTCACCTCTTTGAACTGCAACCCGGTATCGGGTAGTTGCCGGCGAAGTTCAGCCAGCTTTTCCAAACTCACCGCCATGCCCAACAATTCTTGATTGTGATTGAAGTCGTGTTGTTGCAGATATTTGCCCAGGTCGGGCGGGTTGGTTGACGGCCCAACATACCAGGTAATCGGCATGCTCTCTGGCTGGAAAAGCGCCAGGGTTTCTTTGATGCGTTGATCGATCTCTTTAACCGCAAAATTGGCTTGCAGTACGCCGTTGCATTCTGCCAGGGTGCATTTGGTGGTATACCATAAGGGATCGGGGCCATCGATCTTTCCCCCGGGGAGCAGCGCAAAGTTGCGCGCCCGGTCGATCAAATTCGCCTCGATCATGATCGCATACGTGGCGCTGGTACGGTAATTAAGGGTTTTTGACATTTGCAATGTTCCTCCGAATAATGAGAAATAAAAATGATCTGGAGGTTGACCTTATTGTAATTGAGCATCCGGCTTCTGCGACGCGCAAAATTGAAAAATTGCTAAACTGTAAGGTTCGTTGCAGTCTACCCCCAGCCACGCGTAAAAACTGATCGTCGAATTTGTTACACAATCCACCGCATAGGCGGATATAATTAGCAACCAAGGAGGTATGTTTTATGCGTTCCAGGTTTGCATTTTTGCTTGTAATGCTCAACTTAGTCTTGTTGCTTTCCAACTGTAAAGCCGACTCCCTATCCCCTACTGCGACTAGATTGCCCAGTACACCAACAGAGACGGCAACAATTACAACTACCTCGACCCTGACCGGCAAGGAATACCTCCCAACCTATCAAGCAAAATTGACGTTACAGGCCGCCTATACCGCCACATCTACGATCACCCCCATTCCTATCACACCCACGGTTACCCAAACCCGCGTGCCAATGGTGCCAACGGAACAAGTGAGCGCCCAGCTTAGATTCTTGTGGAATGAAAATGGTGGCTGTACCTTGCCATGCTGGTGGGGCATTGTGCCCGGAGAGACTTCCTGGACCAGCGTTTCAGCATACTTCGATTCTTTTGCAAACGAGATCAGTTACGGCAGCAAAGTAGAAGTCGAAGAGGATAGTAAGGAATATTACACAACATGCTATTCAATCAAAGTCGATAAACCATATTCCAATGATGAAGACAGTTTTGGTGTATGCACACATGACAATATCGTGTCCTCCATCAGGGCAGATGGGGCACTTACGCAAAACTACTACCAGCTAGACCAAC
>JBNKDB010000177.1:0-7250 GCA_050288045.1 Anaerolineales bacterium
CCCGTCGCCCGGTTAGGGTTTTCGGGCAAACGTTCTTATACAAACGAACTCTATCTTGATGAAGGATTCGACGGACGTGCTGCAGTGCAGCGTCAGACGGTCACACACGATGCTATTCAAATGGAAGGCTCTGGCTATACCCGGAGGGAGATGGCCGAGGCAGAAGGATTCCATGGTTATGCCTGTACCCCCATGATGGCCAAGGGAAATGTGGTCGGTGTCTTGGAAGTTTTCCGAAACACGGTTGGTCTGCCCCCGGCCGATCAGATCGATTTCTTGAAAACGTTGGCCGGACAGGCGGCTATGGTTGTGGATACGCTGGCGACCTTCAATGATCTGCAAATTTCGAACGAAAAACTTTTCCTGGCCTACGATGCCAGCATTGAGGGGTGGTCGCGGGCGCTCGATTACCGCGACCGGGAAACCGAAGGGCATTCCCGGCGGGTGACCGAAATTACAATTGAACTTGCAAAAGCGATGGGTATCCCGGATGATCAATTGCGCTATATCCGTTGGGGGGCGTTACTACACGACATTGGCAAAATGGGTGTACCCGACCGCATCCTTTTGAAATCTGGGAAACTGACGGATGAGGAATGGGAAATCATGCGGCGCCACCCGACGATTGCCCGTGATCTGATCAACCCGATTATTTTTCTTTCTCCTTCCATTGATATCCCCTACTGCCATCACGAACGCTGGGATGGGGGCGGATACCCGCGCGGCCTGGAGGGCGTAGAGATTCCCTTGTCTGCGCGCATCTTTGCGGTGGCCGATGTGTGGGATGCGATGCGTTCGGACCGGCCGTATCGCAAGCGTTGGTCGGAAGAGAAAGTCTTGAATCATCTCCAAGAAATTTCCGGCTCACAGTTGGACCCGCAGGTGGTCGAAAAATTCTTGGAGGTCGTACACGATATTCCTACCTGTGATGCAGCCAATTACGAACACTAACTAAAAATTAGAAAACAAAGCATTTCGTAGAAGAGGCGGTTATAACGACAAAAAACGATCCGGGGCACACCGGATCGTTTGGCAAGTGCAAGGAAATTATAAAGACGCTGAAAAACCAGCAGGGAAACGCGCGGCCCACTCAGTGCGCAAAACGCCATAACCCAACCCGTCGTAATACTCACCTTCGACGATGCGTGCCATGCGGAATACGGCTTCCTTGGTGAAACCCAATTTCTCGGCCAGTTTCATCATACCGATATTGCCCGACCAGGTGCGCAGGTCGAGGCGCACGAATTTGGGTTCCTGGTCGAAAAGGTATTGGCACCACAGACCTAAGGCTTCGTAGCCATAGCCTTTGCCCCAATGTTCCGGGTTATAGATGCCGATCCCAATCGCCGTCCAGTTGGTTTCCTGGCTGATCCAGTAGCGGGAAATCGTGCCCATTACGGTATCATCTCGTGCGTTGGCAATCACCAACCGTTGGCGCAGCTCGGGCCAGTCCTGGGCGGTGATGGCTTGTTCCCATTTGCCCAGGATGATGGCGACTTCTTCGGGGGTGGAACTCGGATAGTAAGGCCCGTAGGTTTTCTGCCACTCGTGACCGGGTTGGAACCAGTATTCGAAGGCTTCCAAATCGGGGAGTTTTGGATCACGTAAGACGAGGCGTTTGCCGGTAAGATTTATTGTTTTCAAAGATTATTTATCCGATTTAGCTTGGATTCGCAAAGCTTATAAGAAGCCGGGTCTCAAGTTCGCAGCCTGTCGCGGAAAGCTGGAGTTACCTAGTAATTGTCTAGCAATCTTCTGGTCAGATAATTGTTGGCTCGTGTAGGATATTATATCAACTAGATTTGGGAAAAACTCTTTTTGAAAGTAGGTGTTAATTGGGGTAACAAATCCAAGCAATGGGTTGCTCTATCAAATGAAAATCAATTATTTTGGAGGAGTTATCATTATGAAAGCAGAACAACGCAAAGGAAATGTCTGGCTATTTTTTGTGATTGCTTTTGGCTTTAGTTGGTTGTTTTGGGTACCCTTGGCATTGGCGGAGCAAGGGTTGCTGAGTTTACCGGAGGGTTTGTACCAGTTCCTCTCCGGCGAAAATAATCCTGCCGCCTGGGGGCCATTCGTTGCCGCCTTTTTATTGACCGCGATATTTGAAGGCTGGAGCGGGGTGAAGGATTTGATCAAACGCGGCTTACGGGTAAAATTTGGCTGGCAATGGTACCTGATTGCCTTTTTATTACTGCCATTGCTGATTGGGCTGCCGCTGCTGGTTGCTAAAATGGCGGGTGAAGCAATTCCACAGGCCTGGGCGGCCAGAGAAGCGGGAGAAATGCCATTGCCAATATTTGCGGTGATTGCGTTTTTTGTCATCTTTTTCCTGGGAGGGCCTTTACAGGAAGAGTTTGGCTGGCGCGGGTATGCCACAGATCGCCTGCAAGAGAAATTCAGTGCGCTTTGGACAGGGATCATTATGGGCGTGTTGTGGGCTTGTTGGCACATACCGCTGCTGTTCGTCCCGCGTGAAGAGTCCTATTACAATCGCCCTGTATGGGGATTGTTCCTGACAACCACCCTGGTCACGATCTTGTTTACCTGGATTTATAACAATACCAACCGCAGCATCTTTGCTACTTTGATCTTCCATGCCATGTTCAACTGGTCTAATTTCCTTTTCCCTACCTTTGAAACGGACATTGGCGGGTTACTATTCTTCGGCCTTACCATCATACTCGTTATTTTGATTGTGTGGCAGTTTGGCCCAGAAAGGTTAAAACGGGGAGATTCTTAAAGTTGATTAATTGTCACAAAAACGAGTCACCTAAACCTTCAGGTGGCTCGTTTTTGTTTGTCCTTTTCTTTTTGTTATCAGAGCCCCACTTGGGATTTGTTTCGAACTGCGCTCTTCCCTTATTTCTAGGGGAAACACGCTACAATAACTTTACATTTTCAAGAAACTTGATCTCAAGTTCGAGGGGTGTCAAGGAGTGCTGGTGCTGCCTGATTGGGCGGAAGCTTCCCTGGTCGTATCAAAGGCACTCGTGCATTCGGTTGTATAATGGGCTAGGGCGTGTTTTATCCAATAAGAATTCTGCTTAGCACCCCGTTGAGCAGCTTCTAGATGACCTTTAGGAGTAAGAAGTGTGGCTACTCTTCATTTGATGGTTGGGCTTCCTTGTTCAGGGAAAACAACGCTAGCACAAAAGCTTGAACATGAACTACCGGCACTTCGATTAACAACTGATGAGTGGCACATACGCCTCTTTGGTCAAGATGCAAAAGAACCAGAGCACGATACTCGGCATAGTCTAATCGAGACTATACTCTGGGACATAGCCAGTAGAGCGCTGGAATTGGGAATGAATGTAATCCTCGATTTTGGTTTTTGGGCGCGGCAAGAACGCGAAGATTACCGGTCTCGTGCGAAGCAACTTGGGGTTAGTAGCGAAGTACACTATCTCGATGTGTCGGAGGATGAGTTATTGAGGCGGCTTGAGGTAAGGAATTCGCGACCTTCACAGGAAAGTTTCCTTATTTCCGAGGAAGCAATGAAGCCCTGGATTGCTTCCTTCCAAAAGCCGACACCTGATGAGCTTGAGCGAAGAGAGTAAAAGAAAATGTCAACGCTGCCCAACGCGACTGGCACCGGTGGCCAGTGGAGCCCTCATTTGATTCGGTTGAGTCAGAACTCCTCTAAACAGCGTTCTGGTCTCAAGGCAATTTCATCAATTTTGTATCCTGGGCAAACTTTCCAGTTTCCCTCTCTAATTAAAGTTTATTGAAGACAAAAACTGCTCAAGATCATCTTGAGCAGTTTCGTGTGCCGAAGGTGGGAATCGAACCCACAAGCCCTTGCGGGAATTTCAAAAAACTAATTGGATAATTCTTTCTGCCATTGATCAAGCACCTGTCTCCAATCGGGGCGATTTAGGGCATAGAGTTGGTTGAGTACCTGACGCGCGGCTTCCAATTGCCCCAGTTGGTGATGAGCTCTAATCAGATTGAGACCGACCTTGAAGCCATGATCTTTAGAATCAAAATGTGGGGCAACGAACCGAATGATCTCAGCCAGGTAACCATTGTTTCCTAGGTCTCCGCTGATTTGCATTAGTAAATCGGCAGGGATAGGGTTTTCAAGTTTTTCGAATGTTTCAAGATAAATACTTTCTGCGGTTGCCAAATCTTTATTTTGGAGTGCTTCTTTCGCCAGAAAGAGTTGTGCACGCCAGCTTGTTGGCAGCGAAGCGACGCGTTGAAATGCCTCTTGTTGGGCGGCGACCCCGCTCCTTTCGCGATAGATGGCCGCATACCAAAGCAGGCCGTTGTCCTGATTGGGGTCTAGCTCCAGGGCATGCCAGAGGGTAGCTTCGGCGCGGGCAGCATCTCCCTGGTGACTGTATACTTTTGCGAGGTTGGTAAGAACGACTCCGTCTTCCCCATAAGTTGCAGTGAATTCATTCAGCACTTTTTCGGCATCGTCCAAGCGACCGGTTTCCATATAAATGATTGCTAATATGATTGCACTGCGGGAATTTTTAGGATCGATTTGCCAGAGGTGTTCGGCGTAGGAAACGACATCAGCTGCTAATCCATCCTCCTGCACGGAACCAACCAGCATGGGGTATAGTTCATCGGGGTTATCTTTTACTTTTTCAAGGTTTTTATGAAGTACGTCTTTCCATTGCGATGCGGTCACAAATATCTGGGAACCAGATGCATCGTAGAGTTTAATCAATTTGGGGGTGTTGGAGGGATCTTTATCTTTTTGGCCGAATAATTTTCGAAGGAAACCCATGTTTATTATCACCTTTTTTGTTGTGCGCTTGTGAGTGACGTATCATTGGATCAGGATATTAGGAAGATCAATTTATCTTCCGATTGAATTATAACCGCACTCTGTCAATACATCCTTAAAGCAAAAAACGCTCGAGGCGTTTTTTAGTGCCGAAGGTGGGAATCGAACCCACAAGCCCTTGCGGGCACGCGAGTTTGAGTCGCGCGCGTCTGCCAGTTCCGCCACTTCGGCAATGTGGGCATAAGTATAACGAATTGCATTTGTGGGGTCAAGGTTGTAGGGAAGGAATTTGTGAAGCGTGATGTGCAGGAGACGACCCATATTCCTGATTGTCCTGTTGCTTGGGTGCCGCTGTCCCTTGTCTACTTATTTCCTTGTGTACGTTCTCCATCTTGCTCCAATCCACCCCATGAAAGTGCCATAATCATGTATAATTTCCTGCTTGGGCGAACAGCCCAATTTTGTAAGGCAGGTATGGAATTATGCGTTTAGGAATTATTGGATTACCGCAATCCGGCAAGACCACGATCTTCAACGCGCTGACGCGCGGCGACCGTCCCACAGCGATGACCGGCGGGCGTGTGGAAGTACACACCGCCGTCGTTGACGTGCCCGACGCGCGCCTCGACCGGTTGGTGGAAATCTATAACCCCAAGAAAATCTCACCGGCCAAGGTGACTTACGCCGACATCGCCGGTCTGAACGGCAGCGCCAATGGCGCCAAAGGTGAAATCTCCGGTGAACTCATCAACCACCTGGCGACCATGGATGGCTTCTTGCACGTGGTGCGCTGCTTCCCCGATGAGAACGTACCGCACGTCCGGGGGAACGTCGATCCCCAGCGAGATATTGCCAATATGGATACCGAATTGCTGCTCAGCGACCTGATCGTGGTCGAGCGCAAGCTGGAACGTTTGAGTGAAGAGCGCGGCAAAGGCGGGCGCGATAAAGCCGCCATCGAGCGCGAATCGGAATTGTTCACTCGCTTGCAGGCCCATCTCTCTGAGGAGCAGCCGCTGCGCGAAATGGAACTGACCCCGGAAGAATTGAAGAGCCTCTCGAGCTACAGTTTCCTCACCCTGCGCCCGATGCTGGTGGTGCTCAATCTGGCCGAAGGCCAGGAAGCGCCCGATGTGTCTGGGGTAACCTCTTACGATGAAGTGGTTGCCTTGCAGGGCCAGCTTGAAATGGAGATCGCCCAGCTTTCTCCTAACGAGGCCGCGGAGTTTTTAGAGGAATACGGCATCACCGAACCCAGCCTCAACCGCATGATCCGGTTGTCCTATGACCTGCTGGGTTTGCAGTCCTTCTTCACCGTGGGCGAAGACGATTGCCACGCCTGGACAGTCGAGCGGGGCAGCACGGCGCGCAGCGCCGCCGGAGCGATCCACTCCGATCTGGAGAAGGGCTTCATCCGCGCCGAAGTGGTCAGCTACGAAGACCTATCCACGCTGGGCAGCCTGGCCAAAGCGCGTGAGGCCGGTAAGCTGCGTGTGGAGGGCAAGGAGTACATCGTCAAAGACGGCGAGATCATGCATGTGTTGTTCAATGTATAGGGGCGATCAGGCTTAGATTAAATTGTTGCAGGCAGCTTTAGCTGCCGAGAGGAAAGGTTTACAGGTAAACAAGCAGGCACGGCGTAAAATGCGCCGTGTTTTTTTGTATTTGATGGCAGGGGCGACGTCATCATTCTGATATCCGCGGTCGCCCAAGGAGAAAGAGAGCGCCGCAAGGCGCTCTATCGAATTTAGATCAAGTTCCAACGCGCTTATAGTCGATATGCCACAGGGTTTTCCAGGTCTGGCCATCATCGTCCGAGCGTTCCCAGTTCCACTCCAACGCATCGGGCTGGATGTTGTACCACACCATACGCTGCCTGATTGGCTGGCCTTCGATCACGGCGTCGCGTTCCAGAATCATTTTGCCGTCCGCAAACCCGCCGCTGAAATCCAGGTAGCCACCCTGGTTGTCGACCCAGGTCTGCTTCCACTCCCCGCTGGCAGGCAGGTAGGTGGAAACGCTCATGCCGCGCAGCGGAGTGGAGGGTGTGCCGTCGAAATTCTCCTGGATCACACAGCCGTCCATGATCTTCTCGATCCGGTTACGACCGTGGCCGCCGTCGGCCCAGGTCAACTCCCACTCGCCCAACCAGAAATCGAACTGCTCCGCGGCGAGGTCGGAACAAGGTTTTTCCTTTTCGGCCATCAGCGGTCTCCTATCTGTAGGTCGGTTTTAAATCTTACTATCTTTGGCCGAATTGGTTCAATTCCTCAATATAAAAAGACACCGGATTTCTTTGAGGAACCCGGTGTCGGATGGTTCTATAAGAAAGAGCTTTACTTATTTCCCGTTTTTCGCCAGCCGGATCACGTTCCAGGAGGCGGCGGGCAGGTTGGCGATGAGCCTACCGTCAGCCAGAGCGGCATCACCGTCCGCCTGCGGGGTAACTGTATTGGGCTGTTCCGCCGTGTTGCGCGCTTTCAGGTCGGGGCTGGTCATG
>JBNKDB010000178.1:0-5657 GCA_050288045.1 Anaerolineales bacterium
GCTCCCCAACTTGGCGCAATCCCTCCTGGCAATCTTCGACGATCAACAAAGGATTTTCATCCCGCTGAAGCCTTTCCTGAACTAAAGCCAGCACCTCGGCTTCCATTAAATCAGCAACATTGGCAATTAAGGCTGTCCGGAGATGCTCATGTGTCAATTCAACCATAGGCTTTTATCTCAACCTTGCAAAGGGTCTTGGATTACTCCAGCGTTCTGATACCAAGATGGGCCATGAAGCGCAGATGGTCACTCCGAAAAATGAACCAACCCCAACTGATCGGATGGTCATCGAAATCATAAAATAAATGCTCCAAATAAAAACCAGCCGCTGGTAAACTCATTTTTAGCACCCGGGCTTCTTCCTCATTCATCAACACAGTTTCGATGATCAACTGGCCGCGTTTGAGTAAACGATTATCGACATCTGTAAATAAACCCTGCAAAGAAGTAACATCCATCTCTGCCTCGACGATGGGTCGGGTAGGGTCATAGATCAAATAGGCGCGGTGGTAGAAAATGGGCTGCTCATCCCGGGTAAACAGACGGCGAATATAAATCGTGGGCGCACCCGCTGAGATACACAACTTGCGCGCCGTGCGCTCATCTGCTGAGACCACGCGCACTTCCAAAAGTTTGATATCCGTGTTCGACCCATTACTGAAAAGGTCACGCAATTCTTGCAAGTCAAAAGTCGCTGTACTTAATTCCAGGGGACGTACAAAAGTGCCGCGCCCCTGTTCAGTGTTGATCACCCCTTGATCCGAAAGATAATTAATCGAGCGCCGAACCGTCATCGGGCTGATTCCATAACGCCGGCACAACTGCGCCTCGGAGGGCAATTGGTCCCCCGGCCGGAAAGCGCCCTCCGCGATCTGCCGTTGCAAAATATCGGCCAGTTGTGCATAAGCCGGCTGGCTGGACTCTCGATCAATCTGATCGCTGGTCTTTGGAGGGAGAGGGGCTTCTTGAACCATGAAATTAACTTGACAACTACCCTATGTAAGTTTACACTATAATCGTCACTTCCCTATAGAAGTTCTATATAATTATATCAGAAATAATGCCTAAACCCCAGAAATTCAATCCAGAACGAACCAAAGTGATCGCCTGTGCTACAGTTATCGAAGAAATGCTGCCGTTGATGCCCCCGGGAATGGTTCACGAAGTGCTGGATTTCGGTCTTCATCTTAAACCTGAAAACCTAAAAAAAACCTTACAAGAGGCCATTGATAAATCCAGCGCGGACTTCGACACCATTATCTTAGGATACGGTTTGTGTTCGCTGGCCGTTGTTGGGCTGACTGCCCGCGACTGTGCCGTGATCGTACCACGCGTGGATGACTGCATCGCCATTTTCCTGGGTTCCAAAGATGCCTACAGCGCCCAGGCCAGCAAAGAGCCGGGAACTTATTACCTGACTAAAGGCTGGATCGAAGTCAGCGATACGCCCTTCGAGGAGCATAAACGCCTGGTCGAAAAATATGGCCAGGAAAAAGCCAATTACATCATGGGCATCATGCTCAAGCATTACAAACGCCTGGCATACATCGATACCGGGCAGCAGGATCAGGAACGCTACCTTGAGTATGCCCGCCTGACAGCCCAAAAATTCAACCTGCGTTTCGAAGAAATCCCCGGTTCCGATGCGCTGATTCACAAACTGCTCTTTGGACCCTGGGACGACGAAATTTTGGTGGCACCGCCGGGCCATACTATCGCTTATACGGATTTCAAGACCACAGCCACAACAATGAGCAATGTCGTGACCTTACAGTCTACTTTTACAGGAAAATAACCCATGAGCACCAACGACACCTTCCAAATCGAGTTTCAGCCTATCGGCAAACGCGTGAAGGTAGGACTCGCTGCCAGCGTTTTAGAAGCTGCCCGTCAAGCGGGTATTGACCTGGCTTCGGCTTGTGGAGGTGAAGAGAACTGTGGACAGTGCCAGGTTGTGCTCTTGGAAGGGCAAGTTACACGCATTACTCCCGATGAAGAGTACATTCTCACAAAACTTGAGCTAGCTAACAGCAATCGCCTGGCATGCTGCACCCAGGCGCTCAGCGATCTAAAAATTCACATCCCTAGAGGTTCGCTGATCACCGGGCAGCGCTTGCAAATCGAGGCCGACTTGCGCCAGATCGAGGTTGACCCCGTGGTACGAGCCATCCCGGTGGAATTGCCGAAACCTACGCTTCACGATGTCCGTTCCGATCTGACCCGCATCGCCGACGCCCTCGGATTGGATCACGTTCAGGCCTGCCCGGAGGTGATCCGCGCCCTGCCCGCCACCCTGCGGGAGAACGACTGGCATGTGAAAATCTTTCTGCGGGATCACGAAGTCGTCGGTTTGGGAACTGTGGATGAGCCTCCTCTGGGATACGCTGTTGATTTGGGGACCACTAAAATCGCGGCCTATCTCGTTGATCTGGAGAGCGGCACAGACCTGGCTGCGGGCGGGATTCCCAACCCCCAGATTGGATACGGCGAGGATGTGATCAGCCGCTTGAGTCATGCTTACCGCAACCCGGACGGGGGGCAGGTGCTGGCCGAGAAGGTCCAGCAAGCTTTGGACGAGTTACTCGGTGATTTATTGAAGCAGGCCAAAGGCAAACGCTCACAGGTGGTCGAGGCCTGTATTGTGGGCAATACCGCCATGATACACCTGCTGCTCCGGCTGCCTACCAGCCAATTGGTTTCCGCTCCCTACGTGGCCGCGGCCAGCTCCGCCCTCGATATCCGCGCCATCGAATTAGGGTTAGAGATAGCCCCTGGCGCTTATGTGCACACCCCTCCCTGCATCGGCGGTTTCGTTGGCGCCGATCACGTTGCCATGATTTTAGCCAGCGACCTCGATCAAAGCGACAAAATTACCCTGGGGGTCGATATTGGCACCAACACCGAAATTGCCCTTCGCAAACCGGGTCTACCCTTCTTAACCTCGGCCTCCTGCGCTTCTGGCCCAGCCTTCGAAGGAGCGCACATCAGCGATGGCATGCGGGCTGCCTCCGGGGCCATCGAAAAGGTCAGGATCACGCCTGAGGGGGTGGAACTGACCACCATCAACGATGAGCCTGCGGTGGGCCTGTGTGGCTCGGGCATCGTGGATGTTATTACAGAGTTATTTCAGAACGGCCTGATCAACCATCGCGGCCGTTTTCAGAAAGATAACCCTCGCGTGCGCCTGAATTCAAACGGCCCGGAATTCGTGCTTGTTCCAGCTCAAAAAAGCGGCACTGGCCAGGATATTCTCATCCGACAAAAGGATGTGGACGAGATTCAACTTGCCAAAGGCGCGATTCAGGCCGGGTTGAACATTCTACTGCATACGACTGAGATCGCCCCCGAAGATGTGGATGAAGTCATCGTTGCCGGGGCCTTTGGTTCATTCCTGAATATTCGAAATGCAATTGCCATGGGGTTGTTCCCGCAGTTGCCCAACGCTCATTACCGCCAGATCGGGAATGCCGCGGTGGTTGGGGCCAAGTGGATGCTGATCTCTAAGGCTGCACGGCAGCGCGCTCAGGAGATCGCGAAAAACACCGAGTACAACGAACTGACCACTTACCCAAATTTCAGCCGCCAATTTGCCCTGGGGATGCTCTTTCCCAACGAGGCTGCTCAAACTGATTTCCAAAAATTACAGACTGATTAGGGATTGCAAAGGCCCCGACCAACTCGAATCAAAAAAATACTTCTGGAGTAACGAAATGAAAATCATCGGCGAAAAAATCAATGGAACCCGCAAGCGGGTCGCGCAAGCCATTGTCGAACGCGATGCAGAATTCATCAAAGACCTGGCCACTAAGCAGACCGAGGCCGGCTCGACCTGGTTAGATGTCAACGCAGGCACACACCCGGATCGGGAACCAGACGATTTGATCTGGTTGATCGAGACTATCCAAACGGCGGTGGATACACCGTTATCGCTCGACAGCGCCAACCCCAAAGCATTGGATATCGCCATCAGAACAGTGAACAAAACCCCGTTGATCAACTCGATCAGCGGCGAGCCAGACCGTTTGGAGAAGATCCTGCCCCTGGTGGCGGAATACGGCTGCGAAGTCATTGCCCTGGCGATGGACGAAAAGAAGATCCCCGAAACCTTCGACAGACGCATGGAAGTGATCGATAAGATTCTGGAGTATACCCGCGCCGCTGGAGTCGCGGACGATAAGGTTTATGTTGACCCATTGGCAATGACCATCGCTACCATGAACCAGAGCGCGGTGATCGCTTGCGATACCATTCGCGTCGTGCATGAGAAATACCCCGAAGTGCACTTCACCATGGGCTTGAGCAATATTTCTTTTGGGTTGCCTGCTCGCAAACAAATCAATCGCGGCTTCTTGATCCTGGCGATGCAGGCTGGGCTGGATAGCGCTATCCTGGATCCATTGGATAAAGAACTACGCGCCGCCATCGTAACAACCGAACTCTTGCTTGGCAAAGACAAGCATTGTATGAACTACCTAAAAGCATCCCGCAAGGGACTTTTCGAATAGCCTTACGAGGAGGTGGACGGGAATTGGATAAACACCTGATTTTTGCAAAGTGTTCAAACAACGAAAAAGAGGAGATAAGATATGTCACAAAAATTGATCGACGCAATTACCGAAATGCGGGAAGAAGATGCCGTTGCGATCACCAACGAACTGCTGGATAGCGGCGCTTCTCCGGTCGATGTCCTGGGCACCTGCAAAGATGCTATGGATGTGATCGGCAAACGCTTTGAAGCTGGCGAAGCCTTCATCCCAGAGTTGATCCTGGCTGGGGAGATGATGACCACCATCACCGATATACTCAAACCACGCATGGCCGAAGAAGCCAGCGGCGAGAAACTCGGCAAGATCGTGATAGGCACTGTGCAGGGTGACATCCACGATATCGCTAAAGATATCGTCTGTTTTATGCTGGATCTGAACGGCTTTGAAATCACCGATCTCGGTGTAGATGTGCCCCCAGCGAAATTCGTCGAAACAGTCAAGGAAACCGGCGCTAAAATCGTAGGCTTGAGCGGATTCTTGACCCTGGCGTACGACCCCATGAAGGAAACGGTCGCCGCCTTCAAAGCTGCGGGCTTGAACGATGTCAAGATCATGATCGGCGGCGGGCAGATTGACGAAAACATCCGTCAGTACACCGGTGCGAATGCCTATGGCAAGGATGCTATGGCTGCGGTCGCCTTAGCCAAAGAATGGGCAAAGGAGTAATCATGTTTACCCGACCTGATAACTGGAACAAGTTGTCTCCCCTCGAACGGCGTAAGGTTCGCCTGGATACATGGCAGAATGCTCCGGTGCCATTCATCAGCCCGGAAGCGGAAGCAAACTATAAAGAGCGCATTGAACGTTTGCGCAAAATCTACGATATGGAGCCGCACGATCGCCCAATCGCCGATCCTTTCATGGGCGCCAATGAATATATCGTGCGCCGTAAAGGGATTAACGGCAAAGACATGGTTTACAACCATGAAAAATTGCGAGAACCTCTGCTGGAATTCCACAATGAATTTCAGCTGGATGTATCTGTTTTTCCCCTGCCTTATCCCGGCAAGGTAATGGATATGCTAAATTACCAAACCTACATCTGGGGCGGGCAAAAGCTGGCAGATAACCTGACAATCCAGGCGGTAGAAGGCGAATATATGACCGGCG
>JBNKDB010000179.1:0-3050 GCA_050288045.1 Anaerolineales bacterium
GGTTACCCAGGGCGGCGGGCCGTGGGTGATCGCCGTATATGCCCTGGCGATGCGTGCCCGGCAGGTGGCGGGTGAATCCCCGGATCAGATCAAACAGCACTTAGAACAGGCTGCCCAGCGTCTGATGGCAACGCGCCCCACGAATACTTTCATTCACCGTTCCTTGAAAAACGCCCTGGCTGCGGCGGAAGCGGCGCTGTCTATCAACCAGGACCCCGAACGGGCCATCCTGGATTGGATGGAGCCGACACGCGATGAGATTTACCTGCGCTCAGCCAAGATGGGACGTTATGGCGCTGAACTGATCGAAGATGGCGACGGCGTATTAACGATGTGTTTTGCCGAAACGGCCTTCTTGCTGGGGTTGGCATTCGCTCATCAGGATGGCAAACAAATCCACGTCTACACGCCCGAAACGCGCCCGTATTTGCAGGGTGCCAAATTGACCGCGCCCAGCGTGCACGAACTCGGTATCCCGGTCACGCTGATCACCGATAACATGCCCACTTACGTGGTCTCGCAGGGCAAGGTGCAGAAGTATTTCACCGCCGCTGACCTGGTGACGCTGGATGGGCACGTGGTCAACAAGATCGGCACGTTCCAGAACGCGTTGGCCTGCCATTACCATCGCGTGCCTTATTTCGCCTATGCCTGGGCGCCCGATCCCAATAAACCTGACCGTGCATCGATTGAAGTGGAAGAGCGCGATCCTAACGAAATCCGGGAGGCGAAAGGCGTACCGACCACGATTTCGGAAATCGACGCTTATTACCCAGCTTTCGATATCACCCCGCCGCATCTGGTGGCAGGGGTGATTACCAAGTATGGCGTCTTGAGCGCTTACGATCTAAAACGTTATTTTGGGGTAGATAAACCGTTAGGCTAGACGGAAATTCAGGTAAAATAGGCTAGGCTTACGTTTAAGTAGTTCATGGAGGAAGCAGTGCCTTACGCAATCATCGGCGGGACCGGTTTTTCCCGCATTGTAGAAGAACAATTCAAACCGGAACATGTTCGTACGTCCTACGGCCAGGCCAAAATTTACACCGGCCAACTGGATGGTGCTGATTTCGTTTTCCTGCCCCGCCACGGCGTCGACCATACCATTCCCCCGCATAAGATCAATTACCGCGCCAATATCCGGGCTTTGAAGAACCTGGGTGTCGAGCGCATCATGGCAACTTTCGCGGTTGGCTCGCTGCACCGCGGCGTACCGCCCAAGGCGGTGGTTGCGCTGGACCAGTTCATCGATTTCACCAATGGCCGCGAGTCTACTTTCTTCGATGGTGGTAAATCCGGCCTGGCGCATACCGAAGTCAACCAGCCCTATTGTCCCGGTTTGCAGGCTGCGGTTGTGGCCGCCGCCAAAGCCCGCGGCCTGGAGATCATGCCGAAGGGCACCTATGTGTGCACCAACGGCCCACGATTTGAGACCCCGGCCGAGGTGCACATGTACGCCCAACTGGGCTGTGATGTGGTTGGCATGACCGGCGTGCCCGAAGCCCCGCTGGCGCGCGAGTTGGAAATGCATTATGGTGCAGTAGCGTATTCGATCAATTGGGGGGCGGGCCTGGAAGAAAAGATCAACGTGGTCGCTGACTTGGAAGGTATCAAGCAGACCATTTTCGAGGCATTTATCGCTGGCCTGCAAGCTGCGGAAACGGACGACTGTGAATGTGAAAGTGCGCTAATGATTTCCCATCCCCCCACGCAGGAGGAATATAACGCATGAGTGACAGACAAGCGGTCGATCTATTGATCCATGGTGGCACCATCGTTACTGTCGATGATGCAGACCGCATCATCCCGGATGGGGCGGTGGCGATCAAGGGCATGGAGATCGTTGGTGTAGGAGCCAGCCAGCAAATCCAGGTACTTTATGAAGGTAAAGAAGAGATCGATGCGACCGGTAAGGTGATCGTACCCGGGTTGGTGAATACGCATACCCACCTGGCGATGACCATTTTCCGGGGGATTGCCGATGACATGCGCCTGGAACCGTGGCTGGATAAGATCTGGAAGCTGGAAGGCGAGTTTGCTACCGAAGAGAACTGTCGTCTGGGTACGCAACTGGCCTTTATCGAAATGATCCGCGGCGGTACGACGCTGGCGACGGATATGTACTGGCATATCGAAGATACCAACAACGTGGCGCGCGAAATGAATTTCCGGTTGGTGAACGGCCCGATCTTCATTGACTTCGTTGGCCCGGACGGCGTGGCTCCAGAAGACCGCGAGGCGGTTGCCAGGAAGATTCTGGTGGGTATTCAACATGACCCACTGGTACATCCCTGTGTACTGGCGCATTCCACCTACTCCGTGCCCGAAGAATTGCTCGAGAAAGCGGGCGAAATTGCCGCGGAGTTTGGGGCATTGTTCATCACGCATGCTTCCGAGTCCATGGCTGAAGTGCAGACGGTGACCGAAAATACCGGCAAGACCCCCATTGAATTTCTGGATGCGCTGGGCCTGCTCACACCGCATACTTTGTTGGCACATTGTGTCCATCTGAATGACGCTGAAATTGCTTTGCTGGCGAAGCGCGATACCAAAGTTGCCCATTGCCCGGAATCCAACTTGAAACTTGGTAACGGGGTGGCACGCGTGACCGAGTTGCGCACCGCTGGAGTGACGGTCGGCATTGGCACGGACGGCGCGGCTAGTAATAACGACCTGGACATGTGGGGTGAAATGCGTTCTGCTTCACTACTGCAAAAAGGGATGCAGCACGACCCTACTGCGCTTCCCGCCTCCCAGGCTTTCCGCATGGCGACGATTGAGGGCGCACGTGCGTTGGGTTTGGATGCGTTGATCGGTTCGATTGAAGTCGGTAAACGCGCCGACCTGGTGCTGGTTGATTTCGAGAAAACGCACCTGAACCCGGTCTATGATGTGTATTCCCACCTGGTGTATGCCGTCGACCGTAGTGATGTCGATACGGTGATCATCAATGGCAAGATCGTGATGCGTGGGCGCGAGTTATTGCCTATCGACGAAGCCACCGTGCTCGCCGAGGCCAAGGCACTGGGGGCGAAGATCAAGGCGGAGGC
>JBNKDB010000180.1:0-3948 GCA_050288045.1 Anaerolineales bacterium
ACAAATAGGCAGTTCTCTAGACCCCCAACCACTCCTCCAATCGGGAGAGATATTCATATTCACGATCGCTTGTTTTTGGCCCCAGCCCCAGGAACCCCTCTGCGGCCACTTCAGTCATCCTTTCACCAACTTCATACAGGAAGTAACGATAATCCTGCGCCTCGTCCGGTTCCGCTTTCAGGTCGACAACCGTCAATACCTCTCGGAACATCTCTAACAGGCTGGCAACTTTCATTTCTGCGGCACGCCGGGACTCATTCTGGTTGAACGTATCCGTATCCTGAATGCAGGCCTGCACCAGAGCATTATGCCCATATTGTTCCGCTGCTTTCCTAACGATCTTCTTCAACGCTGCAATCTCCATGACCAGCGAGGTCAGGGTCGGATCAAAGATCATCGCACTGATTCCCACCACGTATGGCGCGGCTACCACCAACCGCCATTCCTCTTCCGTAAAGCTGTACCGATCCGTCATGAATGCGATCTCCTCGAGCAAGATTCTTGACAATATTTTACCCCGTCCTTCTCCCGAACTCTATACGTAGATATAATTGAGTCTATATCAAACTCATATCCTCGCCACATGATTCTCAAAACCAAGAATGGAAAATGAAATGCAAATCGAAATCAAGAACATCCCCATCTATTACAAAATCCTCGGCCAAGGTTTCCCCATCGTCATGCTGCATGGATATTCTCCCGACCATCGCATTATGTCCGGGTGCATGGAGCCGATCTTTAAGAATCGTCCCGGCTACCAACGCATCTACTTCGACCTTCCCGGCATGGGCCAGACTCCGGCACCCGATTGGCTCCATTACTCCGATCAAATGCTGGAAATCATCCAGGACTTCATCGAAGCTATTATTCCCGGCCAACAGTATTTACTGGTCGGCGAATCTTACGGCGGTTATCTGGCGCGCGCCTTCGTCAAAGAACAGGCAGAGCGAATCGATGGTGTCATGTTCATCTGCCCGCTCATCGACCCATTGAACAGGGGCGAATTGCCTCCGATGACGATTCTGGAAAAAGATACTACCTTCACCGCCACATTGCCCCCAGAGATGCAGGCAGAACTCGATAACATTGCCGTCATTCAAACACCGGAAGCATACGCCCGCCTCGCTGAAGAAGTTCACCCTGGTCTGCGCAGTGCAGACCAGCCATTCCTCGACCGGTTTTATGAACAAGGGTACGCGCTTAGTATGAACCTTGATGACCTGGCGGCCCCCTATTCCAAACCTGCCTTGTTCATTACCGGCCGCCAGGATAACGTCGTCGGTTACCAAAGTGCCTGGGACATCATCGCACAATATCCACGTGCTACCTTCGCCGTCCTCGACGTGGCCGGTCACAACGCCCAAATCGAACAACTCGAATTGTTCGATGCTCTTACCCACAACTGGCTGGACCGGGTTGAAAAAGCACAATCCACAAATTAAAAAACTTTCACAAACGAAAAGACGCTCGCCAAATATCCAGCGAGCGTCTTTTTGTTGAAGCAGTGCTTACTTCTCAAGCACCACCATCTGTGGTCGGACCGTCTTCACCAGTTTGCTGATCAGATCGATCACGCCAACGATCAAGGCGACGATGAATGCCAGTTTCAAACCATTGTTCGCGATCGGAATGATCATATCGGTATATATACCGGGGACATCGTCCAGGGTCATCCCATGCCGGGCCAGGAAGGCCGGGTTCAGACCAAGCATCTGCGGCCCGTTCAAGAACGCCCAGAGGATTCCCAGGTCGAAGACCTTCAATGCCAATCGCGCCCATTTACCATATTGCTCCAGGTGTGGTTGCCACAGCATCGTGAAGCTGAAGCCCAGGCCTAACGCCCAACGCACATTCAAGATCACCAAAAAAGTAGTCAGGAACTCTGCTGAAAGCAAAGGCACAAAGCTGGTCAGGTTCCCATCGTTGAAGGTGAATGCCCCGATCCAATGCGGATACACGTTGAACATCACCAGCGCCGCGATCGTGAAGACGATCTCGAAGATGTTTTCCAGCGGCTTGACCTGGACCGGTTCTTCTGCTTCTGGTAGATCATCCGGTGTCCAATCCTCATCGAAGTCCACTTTGAAGTCCGGGACTGTCCGTTCCAGGATGGCGAAAATAATCACCATCATGCCAAACGCCTGCACCAATCCCGAGAACAAGTCAGGAATAGATGCAACCAAACCTTCCAAAACACTGCCGCCGTTACTGCCTTCCAACACCAGCGACATACCCATCCCGAACAAGAAAGCCGCCGTGACCACAACCAACACGATCTTGAGAATGGTCATGAAAGATGGATAAGACTTCGGCCCGATCAGGTACGGGTTAGCGTGATACGAAGCAGCTACCTTGGACGGCGCGCCCATTTCCTGCAAAACCTCGGCCACCAGCTTTTCATCTGGTGCAGTACCGGCTTGTTGGCTGCGATCCTCCAACATATCTTCAATCAACGAGCGGATTTCCTTTTGGATATCTTCTCGTTTGCTGCGCGGCAAATGCTTGCCAACAGCGTTTATGTATCTATCGATCAACTTCATTGCAAATCCTCCAAAAACTTTGGTTGGCTGAGAGTCCTGGATCAACCAACCACCTTCGTCAGGAAAGTAATTTTTCCATCACTTCGTTCAGGGCTTCCCATTCACCCTGTAACGCATCCAATAAATCTTGCCCAGTTTGGTTCAACTGGTAGTAGCGGCGTGGGCGAGAACCTTCCACGTTCCATTCGCTGTCGAGCAGGCCGTTTTCTTCCAGCCGCCGCAGCAGCGGGTACAACGTTCCCTGATCGACCGGGAAACCGCCCTCCTCCAACCGCTTCATCAACGAATAGCCATATTGCTCTTCGTGCAGTTGGCTGAGCACAGCCAGGACGATGGCACCCCGCCGCAATTCTAAGGTAAGGCTTTCAATCATCTCCATAGGCACCTTCCACAATCATAATACGCAACATTATACTGTGTAGCACAAAGTATTGTCAAGGGTTAAATATAAATTCACGCATTATAAAAATACGTTCGTATCATGAGTTTTATGGAAGAATGCAAAATTGTGAATTGAGAATCGAGATTCGCAAATGCTCCCCCAGCCGGCTAACCGCCCAATCATTAACTGACGGACTATGCGATTACCAAACAATTAACCAAAAAGACGGGCGCAATTGCACCCGTCCAAAATCAACACTTTCGAAACCTATAAATACCGCCGGTATAAGGTATCCGTCCAGCCGGTGAAATCGTCACTATCGGCTAATTTGGAATAACGTGCCATGAAGCGTTCGAGCACCTTGGCCTCATCGATGCGATTGCGGCTGCGCAGTTCCTGCGCTTTGGCCGCGAAAACATTCATGAAGATCTGAGCGCTTTCCAACAAAACGCGCGTTTCGCCCATATCATCCATATCGTCGATCACCGGGAAATCGCCATCAAGCACGCGCTGTAAATCTTCCAGGCGCGCCACAAGTTCTCCCGTCTTGGCTTCGACCACGGCATCTACTGCTTTTTTGAGCTTTCCAGCAAAATCGTTCTTTTGAATCATTGGTGTTGCAACCATTAATCACCTTCCAATTGATTGTTTTCATTCTAACATAATCGGTAAACTATATATCTTATAAAATCCTAAGAAAGCGGTAGTCAATTGGTCATGTTTAAAAATAGTCACAAGCTGTTTACCAAACATTTACCATTTGCTAACCTAAATTTATTGACACATCCTGTCCATATTCGTACAATATTAAATAGTTACTGATATTTTCTAGCGAATTTGGATTTCAAGATGCCTGAACACAATAGTACTGACAATAACGTAGAAGTGGAAACTTCAGCTTTCCCAAAATACAAAGCCAACAAATCGCCCCACACTTTGCGCCGCCACGAGGCTGACCTGGCGAAATTCACCGAATACCTGACCGAGAACGAAATTCCGGTCGGCGATCTGTTCAATGAACCGCAC
>JBNKDB010000181.1:0-16282 GCA_050288045.1 Anaerolineales bacterium
TCTTTTTAGATTTTCCCAGGAGACAACTTGCGAGTAGATGTGATTTCTCGTTTGAATCGGCAAAAAACCGGTCAAGCATTGAGCCTTTTCATTATCCTGGTTGCCATGCTGGTCCTGGTCGGATGGGGGATTGGATTTGCACCGCTTACAACACTGCTGCCTGGTTTGGCTTCAATGAAAGTCAATACTGCCTTGAATTTTGTTTTACTGGGGCTATCTACTTTTATCTTTATCGCAGGAAAAGACCGGTTCCGCTGGCTCCAACGCGTGAGTGCGGTGGTTATTGTCGTAATTGGGGCATTGACCCTGGTGGAATATAGCTTCTCCGTCAGTCTGGGAATCGACGAGTTCTTTCTGGCCGATCCGGTTTCAGCGATCTTTCCGGGCCGCATGTCCCCGTTTACGGCATTTTCTTTTGTGCTGTTAGGACTGGTCTTGCTCATTCCGCTAAATGGGAAAGGACGGCTGCACACTGCCCTGATCTTTGCAACTATCTTCATTACCTACAGCGTGTTTGTCAGTTATCTTTATGGCGTGGTGCTGACCGATTTCTTGGTTTCTTACACCACCATGGCGATCCATACCGCGGCCTTATTCTTGTTGGCGGCCTGTTTGCTGTTCATCCACCAACCTGGCCGGTTGGCTGGATTGCTGTTGACAGCCGGGCCGGTTGGGCAGCAATTACGGCGTTTGTTGCTTGCTGCTGCACTGGTGCCTTTGGTGGTGGGGGGACTGGGAATTTGGGGACAACGTCTGGGACTTTATGAACCAACCCTTGGTTTGGCCTTGATCGCCGTGCTGACCACCGGCTTGCTAAGCATCTTTGCCTGGTTCAATGCCCTCTTCCTGGAAGAACGCACCGAAGAGAACCGCCGGGTAATGGCGGGACAGTTTCAGATGGCGATCGAGTCTGCCCCTTACGCGATCATCATTGTCAACCAGAGCGGAGAGATCGTATTGGTCAATTCGCGGGCGGAGAAAGATTTTGGTTACAACCGCACAGAGTTGGTCGGGGAACAAGTAGACCGGCTGGTGCCTATCCGTTACCGCCAGCAGCACGTCACTCACCGGGATGGCTTTTATATGCAGCCGGAAGACCGGCCAATGGGAGTAGGGCGGGATCTTTTTGGACTGCGTAAAGATGGGACTGAGTTCCCGGTGGAGATTGGACTTGCACCGCTTGAAATGCAAAAAGAAATTCAGGTCATGGCGACGATCATCGACATCACCAAACGTAAGCATGCGGAAATCGAATTACAGCAAACTTTGCAGGAGTTGAAACGCTCAAATACTGAACTGGAACAATTTGCTTATATCGCTTCTCACGATCTCCAGGAACCGCTGCGGATGGTTTCCAGCTATATGGAATTGATTGAAAGTCGTTACCGGGAGGAACTCCCCCAGGATGCGAAGGAATTCATTGATTTCGCTGTTGATGGTGCCAACCGTATGCAGTCCTTGATCCAGGATTTGCTGGCTTTCTCACGGGTAGGCACGCGCGGCAAAGAGCCCCAACCTGTCCAGAGCCAGGAGGCACTCGAGATTGCCCTGGCAAACTTACATTCATTGATCGCGGAAAATGATGCTGTCATTGAAAGTGAAGACTTGCTGCCGGTAATGGCGGATGAGAGTCAGCTTGTGCAGGTCTTCCAGAACCTGATAGGGAATGCGATCAAATTCCGCAGCCAGGAAACACCGCATATCAAGGTAGCAGCCGGACAAAGGAATGGTGTGGTGGAGTTTTCGGTAGCAGATAATGGCATTGGTTTCGATCCCAAACATAACGAGCGCATCTTTGTGATCTTCCAACGTCTGAATCACCGTGACCTTTATCCTGGAACGGGGATTGGTCTGGCAATTTGTAAGAAGATTATTGAACGGCACGGTGGCCAGATTTGGACGGAAAGCCAGCCAGATCAGGGCAGTTGTTTTTATTTTACTTTGCCTGTTGTATCACAAGATGAGCAACATTCAAAATCTTGAAGCTATGAGGATGAAGTATGGAAAATATTGCAAAGCCAGTCGATATATTGCTTGTTGAAGACAATCCCGGTGATGTTCGCCTTACCCAAGAGGCGCTCAAAGAAGGAAACCTGCGCAATACGCTCTCGGTGGTGGTGGACGGGGAAGAAGCGCTCGATTATCTTTACCAGCGTGGCAAATATGTGGGTAAACCGCGACCTGATTTGATCCTGCTGGATCTCAATTTGCCTAAATTGAATGGACACGAAGTGCTTGCTGAGATCAAAAAGGATGAGCATATCCGGCATATTCCTGTTGTTGTATTGACGACTTCGGATGATGAGAAAGATATCCTCGCCAGCTATAACCAGTTTGCCAGCTCCTATATTGTGAAACCGGTGAGTTTGGAAAAGTTCATCAAGGTGGTTACGACAGTGAAAGATTATTGGCTTGAGATCGTGAAATTTTCACCAGGTACCAAATGAGATCTTCTGCTTCCAAAAAGTTGCTACTGATCGAGGATAATCCCGGCGATTCCCGATTGATCAAGGAAACCCTGAGGACTGGCGCAGGTGGGGAATTCGAGTTGCGCGAAGCCGTCGATCTGGCAACTGGGCTTTCCATCGCCGAGAGTGAGAAGATCGAAGCGTTGCTGCTGGACCTGGCTTTACCAGATAGTGTCGGCTTAGAGACTTTCCAGAAAGTGCACGAGGTCGTGCCGGGTATTCCGGTCATTATCTTGAGTGGCACCACGGACGAGGAATTGGCGCTTGAAGCGGTGCGTGTCGGTGCCCAGGACTATTTTGTCAAAGGCAGCATCGACGCCAATATCCTTGTGCGTTCACTGCGCTACGCCATCGAGCGCAGCCGCCGGGAACGGGATCTGGAGATCATTGCCAGTGTAACCTACGCGCTGCGTGCTACGCAGGAACCTGCCGAGATCATTGCGATCTCTTTGCAACACGCCATGAACCTGCTGGATGCTCAGGCAGGGGCGATCATGCTGCTCGACTCATCGAAAGAGAATCTCATCATACAGCAGGCGATGGGACGCTGGAAGCAGCATACCGGCAAACATTTTGCGATTGCAGATACGGTGACAGGGGATGTGGTTGCCTCCGGACAGGCTTTCTTTGAGACTGATTTACAAAAAAGCGAAGACCCGCGCCTGGTATTTTATAAAGAATTGGATACCGATTTGTGTGCGTTGGTGATTGTACCGATGATCGCGGAAGATGAGACGATTGGTGTCTTTGTACTGGGTGATGAAAAGGATGTGGAAGAACATGATTTCAGTTCTTTTATGACCCTGGCAAATATCGTTGCTAATAATTTCCACCGCGCCACACTCTACGAGCAAACGCAACGCCAGCTAGAACGCTTGAATAGCCTGCGCACGATCGACCTGGCGATCAATACCAGTTTTGATCTTTCTGTGATCCTGGACGTTTTTCTGGATCAGTTGACCATGCAGCTCGATATTGATGCAGCCGCTATATTGCTGCTCGATCCCTTGAATGTGTTGCGTTATAAGGCGGGACGTGGTTTCCGGACCATGCTGATCCAGGAGACGGCTTTGCGGTTTGGTGAGGGATATGCTGGGAAGGCGATCAAGGATCGTAGTTTGGTTGAACTACCGGTCATTTCCGAGGCCGCGCAGGCTTCACCGCGCGCAGCATTGTTCAAGGCGGAAGGCTTCAAGGCTTATTTTGCTGTTTCCCTGGAAGCGAAGGGCAAAGTCATTGGTGCTCTGGAAGTATTCCATCGTGCTCGTATGCATCCGCCCCGCGCCTGGTTGGACTTTTTTGAAACTCTGGCCGGACAGGCGGCCATCGCCATCCAGAATGCGGAAATGTTCGAGCATTTGCGAGAAGCCAAGCAAGACCTGGAAATTGCTTACGATGCCACCCTGGAAGGTTGGGTGCACGCCCTGGAACTGCGTGATGATGAAACCGTGGAACATACCCAGCGGGTCACCAGGATGTGTATTGACCTGGTCAAACTAATTGGCTTTAAGGATGAAGATCTGCCTAATGTCTGGCGCGGGGCGCTGCTGCACGACATCGGCAAGATGGGCGTGCCGGATTCGATCTTGTTGAAACGGGATGAGTTGACGAGCGAAGAACGGGAGATCATGAAAATGCATCCCAGTTTGGCCCGAGACCTGATCTATCCGGTGGAGTATTTGCGTTCCTCGATCGACATTCCACTGTATCATCACGAGAAATGGGATGGTACTGGGTATCCTTATGGCTTACAGGGCGAGCAGATTCCGCTGGTGGCGCGTATCTTTGCAGTAGCGGATGTGTGGGACGCGCTCACCTCGGATCGCCCTTATCGCAAAGCCTGTTCCCAACAAAAGGCGTTGGAATATATTCGTAAACAAAGTGGAAGACACTTCGACCCGTCTGTGGTCGATGTCTTCCTGCGTCTGATTGCGTCGAATACTGAAGATTTGAGGGGAAGTTAGATTCGCTGCACCTTGTATGGCGTGTAACAATATCTCTGTAATGCTGTTCAGGTTTCACCATTTTCAAAGCGGAACGAATCCAATACCCCGGCAATGCTTCAAAAGGAACATTTTTTGAAGCCTAGCGGGTATCTTTCCTTGTTTTAGCCTTTGATGCCGGTGGAAGCCACACTCTGCACGAACCACTTTTGGAAGAGTAGAAACACGACCAAAACGGGAATCGTGATCATGGAGGCAAAGGCCATCAGGTCGCCCCAGATGCGGGGGTCTTGTCCAAAGAAGGTCTGGATGCCGACCGTCAGCGGGCGGGCTCCTACCCCTCGGGTCACCATCAGTGGCCACATGAAGCGGTTCCAGCTTGCCAGCGCCTGTAAGATTGCTACAGTAGCGAAGATTGGCTTAGAGATCGGCAAAATAATATTCCAGAATATTCGGAACAGGCCAGCGCCGTCTACTAAGGCAGCTTCTTCCAATTCCTTGGGGATGTTCACGAAGAATTGGTAGAACAGGAAGATCGAGAAGGCGTCGGCGATGAAGGGGATGATCTGGACGTGATACGAATCCAGCCAGGTAGTTGCGCCGCCAAACCAGGGCAATTTATTGACCAGCACCAGCAGGGGAATTGCCACAGCTTCGAACGGGATGATGATCAGGGCGATGATGATACTGAGCAGCAATGCTTTCCCTGGGAACTTCAAGCGGGCCAGGGAGTAGGCAATCAGGCTGTTGATGAATAAGCCACTGACTACGGTAAAGATCATAATGACCACCGAGTTGAACATCATACGCCCAAACTCGAATTTGAAGATGCTTTGGTAATTTTCCGTACCCAGTTCGCCAACCGGCAAAAATGCGCGCAGGGAACTCATATCGGAGACCAGTTGGACTTCGTTGGTCTTGAAAGAAGATACCAGCATGAAGATGATTGGAAATATAAAGAAAATCGCCAGCAAGATCATCAGCACGTATCTAAGTACACCGCCGATCATTTTGCGAGTGCGATAGCCAAAGATGGGAGTTTTTTGATTGGTTGTCATCTTTTGTCTCCTATTCATCGCCTAAAACGCGGCGCTGGATCAGGGATACACCTAGCACGATCAGGAAGAACACGATGCTCATTGCCGAGGCATAGCCGACTTTCAATTGGCTCCAACCGGTTTGGATGACGTGCACCATGGTGGTCATCGAGGCGTTTTGCGGCCCCCCACCAGTCATTACCTGTACCTGATCGAACAGCTTGAAAGCCAGGATGGTTGTGGAGAGCACCACGAAAATGGTGGTGTTGCGCAATTGGGGCAGCGTAATATGGACGAACTGCTGCCATGCATTTGCGCCATCTATATTCGAGGCTTCGTAGAGCGGGTCTGGGATTTCCTGCAATCCGGCCAGGTAGATCACCATCTGGAAACCGACCCCCTGCCAGATCGAGAGCAGCATAATGGCCGGAAAGACCAGCCTGGTATCGAGCAGCCAGTTATAGGGCCCAACTTTTCCAAAGGTGATGGCTTGCAAGAATGCATTGATCAAGCCTTCTCCCGGGTTGTAAAGGAACGTCCACACGATGGCGACCACGGTCATGGCCGTGACCACCGGAGCAAAATAGACCGTGCGGAACAGGTTCATGCCCTTGATCTCTTGATTGATCAAGATCGCCAGACCCAGTGCCAAAGAGGTTTGTACAGGGACGACAACGATCACGAAGTAGAAGTTGTTCAACAAGCCTCTCAGGAAGGCTTCATCGGAGATCAAGCGGATGAAATTTCGGAACCAGACGATCTTGGTGGGCAAATTCGGATTGGGGATCAGGCGTTGGTCGGTGAAGGATAGGCCAACCGCCATGATGAATGGAACTACCAGGAATACGATAAGGAGAATGATTGCCGGCGCAGAAAATACCCAGGCCATAATAGATTCATCCCGATAGTATTTGGCAGGCTTTACTTTTTCTTTCTCAACAGCCATCTTTTCCTCCGAGGGAGTCGTGCGAGTCTTTCGTTAGATTGCCTACAGCGTATTTCTTGAGAAATAGAGGAGAAGGCGAACCTTCTCCTCTATGTAGTACTGGATTACTCAGGCAGTGGATACCCGTCGTTATCAACGATATCTTGATCGATGGTTTGCACAGCCTTGTCTAGCTCTTCCTGTACGTCTGCGCCGGCGATAATATTTCGCACGGCAACATCAAAGGCCGAGGAAATTACCGGGTATGCCGGGGTGACCGGGCGTTCGACAGCCACGCCACCTTCGAGCTGCTGCACGAAGATGTTCAACAGGCCACCTTCAGCGTACAGTTCGGATTGTTCGATGGCGCTCTTGCGAGCGGGAACCGCGCCGTTGGCGTTGGTCATGCGCAGGATCTGGTCCGGTTGGATCAGGTAGTCCAGGAACTTATAGGCCGCATCCGGGGTGGGGCAGGAGGAGGTCAGGCCCCAGTTCCAGGAACCCATACCGGTCACAGCCTTTTCGCCGAGGATCGGCATGGGAATCACAATTACATCTTCACCAAGTCCCTCGGTATGCGGGCCGTACATCCAGTGGCCGACCCAGGACATGGCGGCGATCTTCGAACCATAGAAATCATCGTCGCCCGCCGGGCTTGCGTTTGCATAGCCGTTCTCGAACAGGCTCTGGAACCATTCCATGGCGGCAACGGATTCGGGCCCATTGAGCACGCCATCGGCGCTTTGGTAGTCACTGCGGTCGATCAGGTCGCCGCCAAAGGATTGCAGGATGGGGGAGAACCCGTAGGGCTGCCATTCGCCAGCGCCATAATTGAGTTTGAAGTCAATTGCGTATTCGACACCATCCAACGCCATGACGGCGTCCATCGCAGCCATGAATTCATCCATGGTCCAGGGATCGTCGATGCTGGTGGGGATACGTACGCCAGCTTCTTCTAGATAGCTCTTGTTGGCCCAAATCGCCAGGCCAGAGTCGAATGTGCCCAGGCTGTACAGGTGGCCGCCATAGGTGCCCTGATTGATGATCGAGGGGAGGAAGTCGGCCTTCACGTCCGCGGATACATAGTCATCCAGGGGTTGCAGGTAGCCTGCCCAGGCATAGTTGTAGAGGTTGGGGCCGTCGAAGTCGAGCAAGCATGGTAGGTCGCCTGCTAAAGCGGCCGAGTTCACCTGGTCGTTGTAAGAGCCTTCGGGCAGTTGGATGGCGTTGATGTAGACTTCGCTTTGCATGCTGTTGAAGTCGCTTACCTGCGCGTCGAGTACATCTCGCTCTTCACCCTTCCCGGAGTGGAACCAGACATCTACAGTTACGGGTTCGGCCGTGTCCCCGGAGTCGGCTGTGTCCGCTGTATCTGCCGTATCTGCTGTGTCAGCAGGTTCGCTGCTGCCCCCACAAGCTGACAGAACCAGCACCGAAATGAGCATAATGCTGATCAGCAAGGAAAGTGCGCGTTTAGACATTTTTATTCTTCTCCTTTATTAAAAACTTAGGTTGTTTTGAATATAGTTATTAGGGAGTGATGTTGTCTGTGAAGCTCGCAAATTTTTCTCACTTTGTATGCTTTGTTTTCGGACCTCCTTTCAACTTATTCTTTTTTGTTCAGTTGATCCGGTTTGGATACAAAGGGGAAAGTATGAGCTTACATGAATTGTTGTAACGCGCGGAGTTTGATATACTTGCCACGCAGAGTGTTCATGCTCAAAAGACAGGACCCTTTGCACCAGGAAGACATCGTATCTCCAGCCAGGTTATTACGATGTCTTTCTTCTCTTAAATTGATCGATAAGTACTCCTAAGCGGTGTCTCTTTCTACTATCGATAAGCGAAGTTTGATACTTAGTTTGGGTTGTTCGGGGTTTTGGATTTGTTTGAGTAAAAATTCGGCCGCGATTTTCCCGGATTCATCGAGTTGCTGGCTGATCGTGGTTAGGCCAATATGATTGGCGAAATCGAGATCGTCGAAGCCGATCACGGCCAGGTCAGTCGGCACAGCCAGGCCTTTTCTTCTGGCGATGGTCAAAATCTGCATGGCCAGTTCATCGCTGGTCGCAAAAATGGCCGTGGGTCTATCCGGCCGGTCCAGTAACTGTTCGATTTGGTCGAGCACCTGTTCTGGAGTTGGATAAAGGATGCGTTCACTGGGGAGTTCGATGCCTTTTGTGGTCAGCACTTGACTGAACCCGGTGTAGCGCTCTTCGCTGGGCCGGATGGTATAGGCCGGGACACCACCATCACCAACGAAGGCGAATTGGGTATGGCCTTTGCCCAGCAAGTATTCGGCGGCAAGTTGTCCACCCATAATATTATCTACCAGTACATTGCTAAAAGCCGGGTGATCGAATTCCATCAGTACGGCCGGGAATTCATTGGTGATGAAGCGCTCTGCTACGGTGTCTTCCATGTTCAACGCCATGGTAATCACACCATCCAGGCGGCGTGTGACCGGCAAAGTTTCTAAATGATAATAAACCTGGTCATGGGATTCAACCGGGTAGATCACCAATTCATAGGAATTGCTTGCCAACACAGAGGCGATTCCCCGGATGCGTTGCACGAAGGAGGGATGGGTGAAAAATGGTGTCAGCACGCCTACCCGGCCGATTTGTTTTTTTGCCTGTGCCTGCGCGGCGGCCTTGGGCACAAACCCAAGCCGGTCGATGGCCTTTAGGACTCTATCGCGAGTTTCTTGTCTAACCAGTTGTGGGGAATTCAACACACGCGAAACGGTTGAAATACTGACTTGTGCTTCTCTGGCCACGGAGTAGATTGTAGGTTCTTGCTCGTTTGCCATATCTCATTATCTTTCAGAAGCGTTTTCATGAAAGCGCTTCTATTATACATTAACCGAATGTTAACGGTCAAGGGCTGATTCCTTGTTTTCGTTATTATCTGTAAATCGGGTCAATGGTGGTAAGGAGTTTGGAGCGGGCGGGGACAAGCCTCGCCATTCTGATGATCCGTGGTCGCTCGGAATGAAAGCCGAATGAGCTATGCGGAAAAAGATTTTGGGTAAGGAAAGGTCCTTTAGTCGAATTTCATTCGACTAAAAGCTACCGGCTAAAAGCCGGTAGTAGTTTACTTGGTGTATTGCAACACCAGGCTGTCGAGCGCATCCCAGATTTCGCAATCTTCGAAACGGAACGAATGTCAGAACCGGGCGGCCTTTTCGGGGCCATGAGCTTTGGTATGGTCGATTAGATTATAATGGATCGTGCTGTAGGCATAGGAAAGCAGAACATTGAATTTTGTGACGGTAATATTGAAAAGATGGTGGAGGAAAAATGACTGCGAGTAACCTTTGGCCGGATGCTTTGCCTCGGTCGGGCAATCTGCGATTCAAGCAATTGGAAAGCGTCTCCGCTTGGTTCACGGTGTATGCCGTCAATGCGGATACGTTTGCAATTTGCGAGCCGAACCACTACGAGGAAGTAATCTCATACCTTGTTCTGGGCAGCGAGCGGGCAGTTTTGATCGATACCGGGATGGGGATTGGAAACATCAGGGCAGAGGTCGAGGCGTTGACTGAATTAACACTCATCGTGGTCAACACGCATAGCCACATCGATCACGTAGGGGATAATTATCGTTTTGATGAGGTATGGGCATACGCCAACCAAGATGAGATTGCCAAGATTGAGCGCGGCTACGATCAGGCTATTTGTGCCAGGGTCATGCCCCCGGATTCGTATATGAATTTACCGGATGACTTTGATCTTTCTGAGTATCATATCCCGCCGTCACAGGTAACCCGCCGCCTACAGCACCTGGAGCAGCTCGACCTGGGTGGCCGCATCTTGGAAGTTCATCATACCCCGGGGCATAGTCCTGGCAGTATCTGTTTATTGGATAAACGCGATGGGCTGTTGTTTACCGGCGATACCGTTTACCCTGGGGCACTGATTGCCAGCTTAAAAGGAGCAAGCTTCACGACCTATGTGGATTCAATGCGCTATCTGAATACGCTCAGCAGCCAGGTCAGCCAGCTTTGCCCCAGTCATAACGAAGCCTACGCACCCAAGCAATTGCTGGTTGAAATACTGGCGGCTTTTGAAAAGATCGCCGCCAACCAGGTGGAGTTCGAACTGCGGGGCAGCGCCCGGCTCTATCGTTTTGAGGGGTTTACGGTGAGTTTGCCGGATAAAAATAATTAGTATAATCAGGCCAGACTCTCAAATAACATAAACCCGGGGCGAACGTCGTTCGCCCCGGAATGTTTAAAACTGTGTTGTGGGAGGATGTCCCCTGGGATCGTGCTATTGGATAATCTGGTTACTCTCCATCGGGGGTAACCGGAGCGACCGGTTCCATTTCTCCAAAATCCAGCACTGGGATCGTGCCGCCGTTGCTGATGATCCATTTGCTGTTCTGGCTGAGTTCCTGGGCGATCAAGACCTGAATGTACTGTTCGGCCAGATCCCCTTTGCCTTCTAGCTCCTTGAGCGTGATGCGGAGGGCTTCGGCGCGCGCCTCGGCCAGCCTGGTGATCTGGTAGGCTTCACCTTCTGCTTCTTTCTGGGCAGCATAGAATTTGCTGTCGGCCAGCGTGCGCTGCTGGGCGGCCTCGGCTTCGGCTTGCTCCTGGAGTTCTACAGCTACCATGCGATTCTTGATGGCGTTGACTACCTCGGTGGGTGGTGAGGCACTTTGGAGTTGCACCAGGATGAATTGAACCCCATATTGCATCTCTTTTTCATGCAGCAGGGTGATGACTTCCTGGTTGATCTCTGCGCGGCTGTGCATGACCTCGTCCATCATATGGGTATTGATCACATCCCGGAGTGTGCCGCGGACGAAGCCACCTACGATCAATTCTGGGTCGAGTACTTCCAGTTGAAAAACTCTCGGATCGGTAACCCGGTAGGTGAAGAGCAGTGAAACATCCATAGTAACGTCATCGGCGGTCATGGCGGAGAGTTGATCGATTACGCCGGAGCGTTCGACAACGGTTACGCCGATCACGGTATCGACGAAGGGGATTTGAACGTGCCAGCCGGGATCATCGACACCAATGTATCTTCCACCGCGCAAGTGCAAGCCCCTTTCATAGGGGCGAATTTTATAGACCGCGGCGCGGGCGAGTGAAAAGACTACCCCGACGACGATCAGAATGATTAAGATCAGCAGGCCGTTTCTATAGAAAAAATCCAGGCAGCCTTGTGGAAAACTTTGCTTGGCTTTTTTGGGAGATTCGGCTGTATTCAACGGGTCTTTTTCAGACATCCTTTACCTCCATTATTGAGTTGGTGAAATGTGCTCGATTGTAAGATTGCAGCTGGTAATTCACGCCCTTGATGTGTAGCATCGCTATATGTAGAATAATTACATATTACAACTTTTTGAGAAATAAGTCAATAGATTGTCTAGGAATTAGCGACACTTTTCGGTTAGAATTGTGATAATTTAGACAAAAATTAGAAAGAATGTGCTATAATTCTAATCGTTCGTTTGAAATGAAAGAAAGGGAGCCTTATGTGTAGGAATATCAAGACACTCTATAATTTCGAACCTCCGGCAACCGAAGCCGAAATCCGAGCGGCGGCATTGCAATATGTGCGCAAGGTCAGCGGATACCGGCAGCCCTCCCAGGTCAACCAGGCTGCCTTTGAAGTCGCAGTGGATGAGGTGGCTGCAGCCACTGCCGCCTTGCTTGAAACGCTGATTACCAACGCTCCACCAAAAGACCGGGAAGCGGAATCGATCAAAGCGCGCGCTCGCAGCGCACAGCGCTTTGCACGCTAAGGAGTAACCAAATGAGCATTATTTTCGAGGAACGCCCCTCGGACTCAGCTTATATTGCTTCGGTCACGCGTGGGTGTACGGTAGATAACGGCGTGTCGATCCGGCCTGCTGAAGTGCATTGGCATATGGTCTTCACCCGGTATGCAGGTACGACGCACTTATTGGTTGTTGGCCCATGGTCGGAGGCCGGAGTAGTGGAGTATGGCGCTGGAGCCGAGATCCTATGGATCAAATTCAAGCTGGGGACTTATATGCCGCACCTTGTTACCCAGAATTTCCTTAATTCTGAAATTGTTTTGCCCGATGCGCGCGATAATGCTTTCTGGTTGAAGCGTTCTGCCTGGGAAGTTCCCGACTTCGAGAACGTAGAAACGTTTGTGGAGCAACTCAGCCGCCAGGATATATTGGTCAGTGATCCGTTGGTGAATGGTGTGTTGCAAGACGATCCTATCGATATGGCGCCGCGCACCGTGCGCCATCGTTTCTTGCAGGTCACCGGTTTGACCCGGAAGCATATTCAGCAATTCGAACGTGCCCAACGCGCCGTTACGCTTTTGCAGCAGGGTATGCCGATTCTTGATACCGTCTTCGAAGTGGGATATTACGACCAACCGCACCTGACCAGGGCTTTGAAACGGTTCATCGGTTATACCCCGGCCCAAATTGCCAGTATGTGGACACCTGCCTAATTTGCCATTTTATACAAGACGGGGTGCTTCTGAAAGGGTACACTGAATATACCAATTCAGTTAGGATAAAGGAGCAATAACTATGTCAGACCAAAATCAAAAAATCACCACGTTCATCACTTTCGACAACCAGACAGAGGAGGCGGTAAATTTCTACTGCTCCATTTTCGAGGATGCCGAGGTCTTGAACCTGCAACACCAGGGGCCTGAAGGAAGTGGAAGCGTGACCAACGCCACCTTCCGACTGCATAACCAGACTTTCATGGCGATGGATGTGCCCGGTGGGTTCCCGATGGGATATGGCATCTCGCTTTTCGTGAGCTGCAAGACGCAGGCCGAAGTCGACCATTTGTGGGATGCGCTTACCGAGGGCGGGGAAATCCGGCAATGCGGCTGGCTGACGGACAAATTCGGCGTCTCGTGGCAGATCATTCCCACGGCGTTGAGTGAACTGCTTTCCAAGGGCAGTGACGCCCAGCGCGGGGCAGTGGTGAATGCCATGTTGCAGATGAAGAAGCTCAGCGTTCCTGATCTGGAACGGGCTTTCGAGCAAGCGGCTTGATTGAAAACTGTAGGGACGGATAGGGGCCGTCCCGACAGTTTTTCTTCATATCCAATTTCTTAAAGCGCTTCGTCCACGGGGGGATGGTTTGGAAGTCGGATGGTGAACACGCTGCCCTCTCCAGGACAACTTTCCACGGCGACACTGCCATGCATAACTTCAGTTAGGGCTTTTACAAGCGACAATCCCAGGCCGATACCGTAATAGGTATTATCCTTGGCGGAAGCGGGGTGGCGGTACTTTTCCCAGATAGTTGCTAAGTCTTCGGGGGCAATGCCTTCGCCGGTATCTTCAATTGCGATAAGAGTATTTGCTCCCTCTGCTCGGATTTCCAACGTAATCAGGCCACCAGCCGGGGTGTGTTGGATGGCGTTCTGTAACAGATTGACAATAATCTGTTCCAGCCGTAGTGGGTCGGCGGTTACAGATATGGTTTCATTGGGGGCGGATAGGCTGACCTGAACGCGCTTGCTGTTCCAGGCCAGCGCGGCGAAGGTTTCCACCAGGCGGGTTGCCAGTGCAGTCAGATCGACTTCACCCAACTCCACGTTCAGTTGCTCGGCTTCCAGTTGGGAGCTGGCCAGCAGGTCGTTGAGGATAACCTGCAAGCGCGTGGCTTCATATTGAATGGTCTGGAGATATTGTTCGACTTCCTGGGGTGTGCGGTCTTCCCCTTCACGCTGCAAGAATTCGAGATAACCGAGGATGGTGGCGATCGGATTGCGCAGTTCGTGCGAAATTCCAGCTACCAATTCGCGGCGGTTCTCTAGCAAACTCCAGACCTTATCTTTCTCGGCTTGTAGATCCGTCATTGAGGTTTCCAGATCGGCGGCCATGACATTGAAATCGGCTTGTAGTTGGGCGATTTCATCTTCCCCCTGCACGTCCAGGCGCGTAGAAAGCTCCCCGGCGCGCAAGGCCTGGGTAGCCTGCTCCAATTTTTCCAGACGGACGGTCATTTTGCGGGCGGTGAGGAAAGAGAAAAGTATCACCGGCGGCAGAAATAACCCCAGACCGCCGACGGCCAACACGGCTGCGAACAGGATCGCAATACTTAGCCAAAATACGATTTGGGCGAAGACGTCGCCTTGTGGAATGCCCCAGATTCCGTTTCCGGCCGAATAAGCACCATAGACGATTCCTCCAATCAGTAATACCAATCCAATTCCACCTACCACACTGATGATAGCGTCAGTCAGTCCCCAGGCATAGCGGCGGCGGCGCAACTGATCCCAACGCAGCCAACCCCACGAAACCACACGCACACCGAGATATTCCGGTGCAGCCAATCCCAGGAAGAAGAGTGTGCCGGAAGTCCCGGCGTAGCTATAACGGATGGCATCCCACTGACCGAGCAGGACGAACATGCCCAACACAATCGCCGTGATCCCGGCGGCCAATAGCAGCCCCAGGCCGAGTTCTTTGAGCATATTTATAAGCGGGGCATCCGCGAAGAAACGCAGCCGCAGCCCGGCAACCAGGGCGCAGACTAACGGTAGTTGTACCAGATACAGGCTACGTGGCAGCGGCGGGGCCGATAGTAGAACCGGTAGCAACGGGAAAAGCAGCCCGAGACTGACCAGCCCGCCTTCCAGCAGAACGCGGCGTGGAGAAGCCCGCCAGAGCAGGCGGCGCATACGGCTCACGATCCCATCTCCGGCTTGTCGGAACAGTTGCTCAAGCGGCGCATGCGGTAACCCATTCCGCGCACCGTTTCCAGGCAATCTCCCATCTCACCCAGTTTCTTACGCAGTCGCAGTACGGCGTTGTCCACCGAGCGGTCGCCTTCGATATAAGCCACTTTCCAGATCGTCTCGACCAGATATTGGCGGTTGAAGGTGCGTCCGGGGTGTGCCAATATCAGACTGAGCATTTCGAATTCGAGCGCAGTTAGTTCGAGTGGCTGGTCTGCTAGAGTGCAGGTACAGGCCACAGGGTCCAGCACCAGTTCGCCGTAGTGGATGGAGGCTTTTTGCCCACGCTGGTCGGCGGCTAGTGTGGCTCGGATGCGCTCTTCACGCCGCAGAAGCGCCCGTACCCGGGCGATCAGTTCCGGCATATTGAAGGGCTTCACCAGATAATCGTCCGCCCCAACTTCCAACCCTACCACCCGGTTCATGGGTTCGCTGCGGGCAGTTAGCATCAAAACTGGTACCGGTGATTCGGCCCGGATGCGCCGCAGCACATCCAGCCCGTTCAGTTCCGGCAGAATCCAATCCAGGATCACCAGGTCTGGAACATGGGCCTGGAAAAGTTGTATAGCCTGGAGGCCATCGGCGGCGTGCCGCGCCTGGTATCCGGCCAACTCCAATTCGCGTTGGATGATCTCGGCCAGTTTGATTTCATCTTCGACCAGCAGTATCGTCATCATGGTTGAGTTTATTTTATCCGAATCTCCCCGTAGTTGGTGCGAGACTATGTCGCAACATTGTCTCAAACACTTAGCTGGACTGCGACCGGGCTGCGACATTGCGGCGACAGGATAGCAACATGGCGGGCATAGAATGGAGACTGCATTGCCTCGGAGGTTTCGAGGTATTGCAAAATTCAATGTGGTACGAAAGGAATACCGATGAAACTAAATCAACTTACGAAAAAATACCCCGTTATGGCAGCTATTCTGGTCGTGCTGATCGTAGTTGTTCTAACCGAAACTCCCATCCAATGGCTGCGCAATACCTTTGCTCCACTGGTGGGGCGCTTCTATGGCGATTACCTGGCCGACGCGCTTTTGAACTTGTTCGGCTCGGTCTGTTTGCTGCTGGCCGCCGGAATGTTGGGGTTGCGCGGTAGGCTAGGACTCAAAGGGCCACACCCCTGGACAGCGGTGCTGCTCGGTTGGCCATTGCTGCTGCTGGCCATCCCCGACGGCGATTTGAGCGAACTGGTTCTCGACCC